>DFBR01000083.1 GCA_002367375.1 Erythrobacter sp. UBA3075
GCTCTCTGACGCTGCTGCTCAGATCGAACGCGCGCGTGGCGATAAATCGCTCCAGCCTTCTATTGCCGGGTTTTTCGACGAAGCAACTTTTACCGTCAGCTACGTCGTTCACGATCCGGCAACCGGTGAGGCGGCGATTATCGATTCGGTGCTGGATTACGAAGCCGCATCCGGGCGCACATCCCATGGCTCTGCGGACCGGATTATCGAGTACATAAATAAGAGCAATCTTAAAGTGAACTGGTTGATCGAAACGCACGCGCATGCCGATCACATTTCCGCTGCGCCTTATCTTCAGGAAAAGCTGGGTGGGCAGCTCGCAATCGGCGCTGAAATCATCCGTGTGCAGGACGTTTTCGGTAAGTTGTTCAATGCGGGCGCCGATTTCAAACGTGACGGATCGCAATTCGATCACCTTTTCACCGATGGTGAAACATTCAGCCTTGGCGGCATAGAAGGGATAGCGCTTCATGTTCCCGGCCACACGCCTGCCGACATGGCCTTTATCATCGGCGACGCGGCGTTCGTGGGCGACACAATCTTCATGCCCGATTTTGGCACGGCGCGCGCCGATTTTCCCGGCGGCGATGCTCATCAGCTATTCCAGTCAATCCGCCGGTTGCTTTCGCTTCCTGAAGAAACACGGCTGTTCCTTTGTCATGACTACAAGGCTCCGGGCCGTGATGAATTTGCTTGGGAAACGACTGTGGGCCAGCAGCGCCGCGAAAACGTTCATGTTAAGGATGGCGTGAGCGAAGACGAATTCGTGGAGATGCGCACCACGCGGGACAAAACACTGGCCATGCCGAACCTCATCATGCCGTCGGTGCAAGTGAATATTCGTGGTGGTCACCTACCAGATCCGGAAGAAAACGGGGTGAGCTACATCAAGATACCGGTGAACGCGGTATGACGCTCCCTGGCTTTCCTGACGCAGCCCCGCTGGCGGGGCTGGCTGGCGGCATCCTGATCGGATTGGCCGCTACTCTGATGCTCTTGGGCGTAGGCCGGATAGCTGGCGTATCGGGCATTACAGCGCGCGCGACCGGTATCTCGGACAGCGGCATGTCGCGATCTTCTGCATGGATGTTCCTTCTCGGACTTCCTCTGGGGGCAGCGATCGTGGCCTTCATGTCTGGCGGTCTCGATGCGCAGTTCGCCAGCCCCGTGGTCCTGATCATCGCTGGCCTGCTGGTTGGTGTGGGGACGCGGGTTGGTAGCGGCTGCACCAGCGGCCACGGCGTTTGCGGCGTCAGCCGTCTGTCCCAGCGATCGGTGGTGGCAACGGCGACCTTTATGGCCGCCGGGATTGCAACCGTTGCCATCATGAACGGGTTTGGGCTGGAGGTGCTACGATGATCAAGCGCATCCTCCCTCCGCTTTTGTCGGGCACACTTTTCGGGGCTGGTCTGGCCCTTGGCGGCATGACGAATCCGGCGCGGGTCCGAGGCTTTCTGGACCTGTTCGGAGACTGGGATCCCACGCTGGCCTTCGTAATGGGCGGTGCGGTCATTGTTATGGCGATCGCGTGGCGCTTTCAGCCGCGCATGGCGCACCCTCTCTTCGCGGAGAAATTCGCTCTTCCGGACCGGACCGACCTGACGGCGAAACTGCTTGGCGGTTCGGCTTTGTTCGGAATTGGCTGGGGTGTTGCAGGCCTGTGTCCGGGGCCGGGCATTGCCGCGCTCGTGATCGAGCCAGCATCCGCCGCAATCTTCGTGGTGGCCATGCTCGCAGGCATGCTTCTGGTCCGATTTACAGAAAGGTCGCAATGATGGACGTCCGCCCAGTCGCGCCAGAATTTGCGGTCGCCCCGCAAATCCAGCCAACCGACATGACTGGACTTGCAGCCCAGGGCTTTACGGTCGTGATTTGTAACCGGCCCGACGGTGAAGAAAAACATCAGCCCGATGCTGCAACGATGCGCGCGGCTGCCGAGGCGGCAGGTCTCGCCTACCACCATATCCCGGTGAGCGGAGGGAATTTTCCTGCTTCCGCCGTCGATGCCTTTCGCGCAGTCAGGACAGAAGCCGACGGGTCTGTGCTCGCATATTGTCGCACCGGTACGCGGTCGATCACCCTCGATACGCTTGCCAATCCCGACGGACTGAGCACGTCCGACCTTCTCGAGCAGGCGCAGGATGCAGGCTATGATCTCTCTTCTATCGCCGACCGACTTGAAAACTAAATAAAGAACACTGGAGAAGACGCCGTGGCACAATCAATTCATCATCAGGTCGTCGTTGTAGGCGGAGGAGCTGCTGGAATTGCAACAGCGGCGTCCATCCTGAAGCGCCGGTCCAGCATTGATATCGCAATCATCGACCCGGCTGAAACACACGCCTATCAGCCGGGCTGGACCATGGTCGGCGGCGGCGTTTTCGAGGCAGAAAGCACGATCCGCCCCGAAAAAAGTGTGATCCCTAAAGGCGCCACATGGATCAAACAGGCGGCGGCCGGCTTTCAGCCCGAGAACAATCAGGTGACCCTCTCGGATGGGTCAATCGTGGGCTATGATGCACTTGTGGTCGCACCTGGTATCAGACTCGCCTGGGAAAAGATTGACGGTCTTGAGGAAACACTGGGCAAGAATGGCGTGACTTCGAACTACCGTTACGATCTTGCTCCCTACACTTGGGAACTGGTGAAAGGCCTTAAAAAGGGGCGCGCGATTTTCACCCAGCCACCGATGCCAATCAAATGTGCTGGGGCGCCGCAAAAATCGATGTATTTGTCCTGTGACCACTGGAGGCGCATGGGCGTACTCGGCGATATTGAGGTTGAGTTCCGTAATGCAGGCGGTGTGATCTTCGGGGTAAAGGATTATGTGCCTGCGCTTATGGAATATGTCGAAAAATACGGCATTGATACGCAGTTTGGCAGCAATCTGATTGCTGTTGACGGGACAGCGCAGAAAGCGACCTTTGCAACCGAAGACGGCGAAGTGACGCGCGATTTCGACATGTTGCATGTTGTCCCGCCGCAGGTTGCTCCTCAATTTCTGGCGGACAGCCCTCTCGCGGCCGAAAGCGGCTTTACCGATGTCGATCAGTTTACCTTGCAGCATGTGCGGTATCCCAACGTCTTCGGGCTCGGCGACGGAGGTTCGACTCCCAATGCCAAAACCATGGCCGCCGCCCGCAAGCAGGCTCCGGTCGCTGCCGTAAACCTGCTGCGGGAACTCGACGGAAAAGGCCCAACGGCCGGATATGACGGTTATGGATCGTGTCCGCTCACAGTTGAGCGCGGCAAGATTGTGCTTGCCGAATTTGCCTATGGTGGCAAACTCGCGCCCAGCTTTCCGACCTGGTTGATCGATGGCACCAAGGCCCGGCGACTTTCGTGGATGCTCAAGGCCGATGCTCTGCCCTGGATTTACTGGAACGGGATGCTCAAGGGACGCGAATGGCTGGCAGGACCAGGCGGCTTGATCGCACACTAGCCCTCACACACTGGACCCAATTTCATGCTGAAGCGCTATTTGCCGATCCTCGACTGGGGGCGGACCTACAACCGGTCAATCCTGACGAACGATTTGATGGCGGCGGTGATTGTCACCATCATGCTGATCCCGCAAAGTCTGGCTTACGCCTTGCTCGCGGGACTGCCGCCGGTCGTTGGTCTGTATGCGTCGATCCTGCCATTGGTGCTCTATGCCGTTTTTGGCACGAGCCGAACGCTGGCTGTTGGTCCTGTCGCGGTGGTCTCGTTGATGACGGCATCGGCTGCCGGTGCGGTGGCGGCTCAGGGCACCCCCGAATATCTCGAAGCTGCGATCACGCTCGCCCTGCTGTCCGGCATCATGCTGGCAGTGCTTGGCCTCTTGCGCTTGGGTTTCCTTGCCAACCTTCTTTCCCACCCCGTAATCAGCGGTTTTATCACAGCGTCGGGAATCCTGATCGCGACCAGCCAGCTGAAGCATATTCTCGGGATCTCTGCGGGCGGTGACAACTGGCCTGCCATGCTCAGCTCGCTTGCGGCGTCGCTGGGCACGACCAATTTCTGGACGCTGGCGGTAGGCGTACCTGTGACACTCTTCCTGTTCTGGGTGCGCAAGGGCGCCAAGCCTGC
>DFBR01000020.1:0-2889 GCA_002367375.1 Erythrobacter sp. UBA3075
CGCGCTCACATAGCGAAGCGATAGCGCATAGACATCGCGCAAAAGGGCCGTTAATCGGCTCTCTCCCCGCTCACGGGCCTCTGTGGCGGAATTGGTAGACGCGCTCGACTCAAAATCGAGTTTCTCACGAAGTGCCGGTTCGAGTCCGGCCAGAGGTACCAGCGGGGGATTGGCCAAATGGAGCAACGGCTTCCCGGCTATTGGGGGACACGCCCATGGAAATGCCGCTTGAGATCGGACCTGAACGCTACCGCCGAAATGACGCATATATCTATGCGCGTGATGGCAAACTGCGTTTCGATCAGCGCCGCCTTGCATCTCTGGTCGGATATGTCGCCTTCGGCCTGCCCACCACACTGATTGTCGGCAGCTTTTTGACGCAGCATCGCACTTCCATCAGCGGCTATTATTACGAGACTTTCTTGCTGGGTGACGTGTTTGTCGGAGCCTTGATCTTTGTGGGAGCTTTGCTGCTGTCTTATCGTGGTTGGACTCCCAGTGTGGCGCTGCTGGCGACAATGGCGGGTTTCGCCGCAACCGGTGTCGCGATCTTTCCGACGCGTGGCTGGCAGGCCGAGATTGTACCGGCTTGGCTGGAAGCGGCGAGCCCGTTGCTGCATCTGGCCTCCGCAGCCCTATTGTTCAGCCTGCTCGCATTCTTCTGCTTCTTCGTCTTCACAAAGGTCGATCCTGACCAGTTGGAGGAGGATGCGCAGCCGTGTCAGTCAAAGCGGATGCGCGACCGGATCTACAGGATTTGTGGGACGGTCATTGTCGCTTCCATGGCCGCAATAGCGATTGGACTGGCCGCAGATCAGGATTGGGCCAATACACTGCGACTGGTATTCTGGAGTGAAACCGTGGCCTTGTTTGCATTTGGCGTTTCGTGGATGACCCAGGGTAGGCTATCGGGTAAAATTCTGATGGACCCGGGCGATATTCGGGATCGCAAGGTCGCGCACAAGAGCGAGGAGCTGGCTGAAATTGTTGAGGATGCTGGCTGAGCTGGCGCGGTTCCCGCAAAACAGCTTGAATTTCGCATGATGCTCTGGAAGGTCCACACCTGACGTGATTGAAGCTCCTTCCCTCCATGCGTTCGCCGCAATGGCGCTGACTATCGTCATGTTTGTGCTGTTTGTGCGCAACCGCATCTCGATCGAAATAGTGTCGCTATTGGTTATCGCGATCATCGCGGTGGGGCTTTATTTCTATCCGCTACCGCACACCCAACCGACGGACGGATTGCAACTCGCATTCTCTGGTTTCGGACATTACGCGCTCATCACGATCTGCGCGCTGATGGTGATGGGCAGGGGGCTGGTCGTGACTGGCGCGCTGGAACCTGCCGCGCGCTTCATGGAGCGGATTTTCAAGATCAATTTGCAGCTTGGCCTGCTGCTGGCGCTGGTGCTCGCGTTTGTTCTCTCAATGGCGGTGAACAATACTCCGGTTCTTGTCCTGCTGATCCCAATTTTTGTGACGCTTGCGGCAAAAGGGGCGATGCCGGCATCGAAGACTCTGATGCCGCTCAACGCCTCCTCGCTACTCGGCGGGTTGGCAACGACCATCGGCACATCGACCAACATCCTTGTCGTTTCCATCGCGGTTGATCTGGGAATGCCCGAAATGGGCGTGTTCCACTTCACGCCCATCGTTCTCCTCGCGTCGCTTGTGGCACTGCCTTATATCTGGCTGGTCATGCCCCGGCTGCTGAAGGACAACACGCCAGAACAAGGGCACGGCCAGCGCTGGTTCGTCACCAGATTGCGCGTGCCGCCGTCCAGCAATCTCAACGGCAAGCATTTCGACGAAGTCGTCGACATGCTGCCCGACGATTTCCGTTTCGAGGAACGTCCCGACGGTCCTTTCGCCACCGGTCAAAGGTTGAAAGTCAGCGGGACACATGATGCGCTGGAAGACGCGATCCGCGTGCTGCAAGGCCAGATTGCGCCCGGCTGGGTGGTCGACGCGGTGCAGCGCAAAGCGCTGTCCAAGGGTGACGATGTCCAGGTCGTGGAGATGGTCATCACGGCAGATTCGCGGCTGATCGGACGCACGCTGGCAACATCGGGAATTGCGGATCGCTATGGCGTTGCCGTGCTGGGTATTCACAAGCCGGACCGCCCCCTGCGGTATGACGATCCGCAGGAAATACACGGCGAGTTGCGCCTTGCTGAAGGTGACGTCTTGTTGGTGATGGGGCTGACGCCGGAACTCAACGAATTTGCGCAGGCCGACAGCGTATTGCAGCTCGAAGGCGCGCGCGAAGTTCCGCGTCGGTCCAAGGCATGGCTTGCCGCCACGATCATGCTTGTTTCAGTAGGGCTGGCTTCCATCGGCATTCTGCCCATCGCCATCGCCTCACTCGGCGGGGCCATCCTGATGTTCCTGACGGGTTGTGTGAAGTTTGACCGCGTGGGCCGGGCGCTTTCCGCGCAAGTTATCGTGCTGGTTGCAGCCAGTATCGCAATTGGACGCTTCGTACTCGATAGCGGTGCGGCGGGATGGCTAGGCGAGACGCTGGCGCTGGGCTTGCAATATCTGCCTGCCGCAGGCGTGCTCGCCGCGATCATGATTTTTGTCACCGTGCTGACGAACTTTGCCTCAAACGCCACTGCCGCCACTGTGGGCACGCCCATTGCGTTCGCCATCGCGACAGAGCTGGGGTTGCCGCAGGAGCCGCTGATCCTCGCCGTGCTGTTCGGCTGCAACCTGTGTTACGCGACGCCGATTGCCTACCAAACCAACATGCTGATTATGGCGGAGGGGAATTACCAGTTTGGCGACTATGTCCGCACCGGTGTCCCGCTGGTGCTGCTCATGGTCGTGACGCTCAGTTTCCTGCTGGTGACAACCTACCAGATGTAGTCGCAAATGCGAACTGACGGA
>DFBR01000020.1:3004-8222 GCA_002367375.1 Erythrobacter sp. UBA3075
GCGCTTTTGTTGGTCGCCGCTGATCTAGCGTGGGGCCTGCGGGCGACGCAGATCGGCTCGTCAGCGGGGCCGTTGACCGGCCGTGCGCTGCCGCTGCTCGGCTTTGCCGTGACCACGCAGACAGCGATGATTGCCGTCGGCGTCTATGGATCGGAGGCGCTGCGCTCCATGCGCTTTGCGAGCGCGCGGCTGCTGGTTGCAGTCAGTCTGGCGATTCTAGCGCTGGCGATGATCGAATTCCTCTTGCCGGGAGACACCTTCTGGCGCTCAATTCTCCTCTACGCGATGATACTGGCCACCGTGTTGCTGGTGCTCAACCGGCTAGTTGTGGGCGGTATCCTTGGCACTTCGGCGTTCCGCCGCCGCGTGCTTGTGCTGGGTGCTGGACTGCGTGCAGAGCGGTTGAAGGCGCTGGCGGAGAAACCGGAAAGCGGTTTTGCCGTGGTCGGCTACATCAGCATGGCCGACAGCCAGCCGCAGGTCGCCGAAGCCATCGCGCGTTCGGCTATCAAGGACTTGAGCGCCCATGTCGCCAATCTGGGTGCGACCGAAGTCGTCCTCGCGCTGGAAGAACGCCGCAATGCGCTGCCATTGAAGGATTTGGTGCGGGTCAAGACTACAGGCGTCCACGTCAACGAATTTTCCAGCTTCCTTGAGCGTGAGACAGGCCGCGTCGATCTCGACACGCTTAACCCCAGTTGGCTGATTTTCTCCGATGGTTTCTCGTCAGGCCGCGCGATGTCCAGCGTGGCCAAGCGTATATTTGATATCTTCGCCAGCGGACTGCTCTTGCTGCTGACATTTCCAATTATCGCGCTGTTTGCGCTGATCGTAAAACTGGACAGCAAAGGCCCCGCCTTTTTCCGCCAGCAACGCGTCGGGCTGTATGGTCAAACGTTTGAACTGGTGAAGCTGCGTTCCATGCGCACCGATGCAGAGAAGGATGGCGCGAAGTGGGCCGAGAAATCCGACCCGCGCATCACCCGTGTCGGCAGCTTCATCCGCAAGGTGCGGATCGACGAATTGCCGCAGGTCTGGACGGTGCTGACTGGCCATATGAGCTTTGTCGGCCCGCGCCCCGAAGTGCCGCAATTCGTCGAAGATCTGGATGACAAGCTGCCCTATTACGGTGAACGTCATATGGTGAAGCCGGGCATCACCGGCTGGGCGCAAATCAACTACCCCTATGGAGCCAGCATAGAGGATTCGCGGCATAAGCTGGAATACGACCTCTATTACGCCAAGAATTACACGCCCTTCCTCGACCTGCTGATTATGTTGCAGACACTGCGCGTGGTGCTGTGGCCGGAAGGCGCGCGCTGATGGGCATTGCCTGGGATCTGGCGATTTATCTCACATTCCTCGCCGCAGCTGTTGCAGCGGTAGCGCTGGGTTTGTGGGTCGGGACAAACCAGCGTGCGCGCGGCCCGGCTGCCAGCGCCAGTGCCGTCGCGCTGGCCCTCGCGGCAATCTGGAGCTTCACTGTCGCCGGTTTTGGCCGCGAAAGCCTTGCCGCTGAAGTGTTGCTGGTGGTGAGCAATCTGGGCTGGTTGTGGATGCTCTATCGCTTGTTCGGCCATGATGACCGTGACAAGAGCCTCGGCCCGATCCGCCCGGTGGTCGCGGCGCTCGCCTTTGTCGAGATGATGCAATTCGCCCTGTTCGCAGCGCGATTGCAGTATGATCTCCAACCCGAAGCACAGGTGCTGATCCTGCAATTCGTGTTCACCTTTCGGCTGCTTCTGTGCATCGGCGCGTTGGTGCTGGTACACAATCTGTATGCCGGGGCAGCGCAGCAGGCGCGCCTTGCCCTGCGCTGGCCCGCTGCTGCGCTGGGCGTGCTGTTTCTCTTCGATCTCAACCTTTATACCATTGCCTATCTCGGCAACGGCTTGCCGCAAGTGCTGGGAGATCTGCGTGCGCTTGCCTTGCTGGTGGCAGTGGCGCTGCTTGGCATTGGCATGGTCCGCAATAAGACCGAATTGCGCTTCAGCCCGTCGCGCAGCTTTGCGTTTCAGTCATTCTCACTGCTGTTGATCGGTGCCTATCTGGTCGTGATGGTCGTTGTGGCGCAGGGCCTCAGCTTTGTTGGTAGCGATTATGGGCGTATGTTGCAGGCAGGCTTTGTCCTGCTCGCCAGCCTTGTCGCGCTGACGGTCCTGCCGTCCAAGAAATTGCGCGGCTGGCTGCGCGTGACGCTTTCCAAAAACCTTTTCCAGCACCGTTATGATTACCGGTCCGAATGGCTGCGCTTCACCGATACGATCGGGCGCGCCGGGCCGCAGGCTCCGCCGCTGCTGGAGCGCGCGGTGCAGGCTGTGGCGGATATTACTGACAGCCCGTCGGGCATATTGCTGACCCCGCGTGAAGAAGGCGGCATGGCGCTTGCTGCGCGCTGGCAATGGCCGGATATCGATGTGCCGGGCGAAGCGCTATCGGCTGATGGCGCGCGCTTCTTTGAAGAAAGCCAGTTCATTCTCGATCTCGACGATATTCGCCGGGATCATGAGAGCGGCGTGCCCGCTGCTGCCAGCCCGGACTGGCTGCTTGATGATGATCGCGCCTGGGCGTTGGTGCCCTTGTTGCATTACGAGCGGTTGGTCGCTGTGGTGCTGCTCGCACGGCCACCGATGGCACGGCAACTCGATTGGGAGGATTTCGACCTGCTGCGCATCGTGGGGCGCCAGCTCGCCAGCTATCTGGCCGAGCAAACCAGTCAGGACGCGTTGAGCGAGGCGCAGCGATTCGATGAATTCAACCGCCGCATCGCTTTCGTGATGCACGACATCAAGAATCTGGCGAGCCAGCTCTCGCTGCTCGCCGGAAATGCCGAAAAACACGCCGACAAGCCCGAATTCAGGGCAGACATGATCCTGACTCTGCGCAATTCGACCGACAAATTGCAGGCGCTGCTCGCGCGGCTTGGGCGCTATGGCAGCATGGGCGGGACCGAGCGCGGCGATGTTGAACTGGGCGCTCTGATCGAGAAGATCGCCGCACAATATGCTGACCGGCATCAGGTGACGCTGATCGAGAATGCGAATTGCCGCGTGAAAGCCGATGCGGAGGCGCTCGAACAGGCTCTGGTGCATCTGGTGCAGAATGCAGTGGAGGCGAGCGAGGCTAAATCTCCGGTTCTCCTCAACCTGCGGCAAGAGCACGGCAATGCGGTGCTTGAAGTGATCGATTCGGGCAGCGGCATGTCGCCTGAATATATTCGCACCCGGCTGTTCAAGCCGTTCCATTCCTCCAAGCCCGGCGGGTTCGGAATCGGTGCCTATGAGGCGCGGGAATTGGTCCGCGCCATGGGCGGGCGCCTCGATGTCGAATCGCGCGAAGGGTTGGGCACGCGCTTCGTGCTGCGCCTGACACTGAGTGAAGAGGGCGATCTGATCAACGCGATGCAAAATTCCAAGAAAGAGGTGGCGTGATGGCCGACCAGAAACCCAAATTGCTGATTGTCGAGGATGACGAGGGCCTGCAGGCGCAGCTCAAATGGGCCTATGAGGACTTCGACGTGGTCATCGTGGGGGACCGGGCGAGCGCCATTGCTGCGCTGCGTGCGGAAGAGCCACCCGTGGTCACGCTCGACCTCGGCCTGCCACCTGACCCCGATGGCACCACTGAAGGTTTCGCTGTGCTGGACGAAATCATGGCGCTCAAGCCAGATACCAAGGTCATCGTCGCATCGGGCCATGGCGCGCGTGAAAGTGCGCTGGGCGCTATCGAACACGGAGCCTATGATTTCTACCAGAAGCCCGTCGATATCGAACAGCTTGGCCTGATCGTTCGGCGCGCCTTCAATCTGCACCGGATCGAAGTCGAAAATCGCGCGCTGGCTGCAAAGGCGGGAGAGGGCAACACTGTGCTCGGCGGCCTCATCACCTCGGCCCCGGAAATGGTGAAAGTCGCACGCACGATTGAGCGTGTGGCGAACACCAATGTTTCGGTCATGCTGCTGGGCGGCAGCGGGACGGGCAAGGAATTGCTCGCCAAGGGATTGCACGACGCGAGCACCCGTAAGGACGGCAATTTCATCGCGATCAACTGCGCGGCAATCCCTGAAAACCTGCTCGAAAGTGAATTGTTCGGGCATGAAAAAGGTGCGTTTACCGGCGCGGTGAAGACCACCGAAGGCAAGATCGAGCTGGCCGCTGGCGGCACGCTGTTCCTCGATGAAGTGGGCGACATTCCGCTCCCGCTCCAAGTTAAATTGCTGCGCTTCCTGCAGGAACGCACGATTGAACGGATTGGCGGGCGCAAGTCGATCCCGGTCGACACCCGCATCGTGTGCGCGACGCATCAGGACCTTGAAGCGATGATCGCTGACGGACGGTTTCGTGAGGATCTGTTTTATCGCCTTGCGGAGGTTGTGGTGAAAATCCCGGCACTGGCCGAGCGCCCGGGCGATGCCACGCTGCTTGCCAAGGCATTCCTCAAACGCTTTTCGGAAGAGATGAATCCGGCGGTCACCGGCTTTGCGCCAGACGCGCTGGCAGCCATTGATGGCTGGAATTGGCCGGGCAATGTCCGTGAGCTGGAGAACCGCGTCAAACGTGCTGTCATCATGGCGGAAGGCAAGCTGATTGGCGCCGAGGATCTCGATCTGGGCGATGGCAAGGAAGAGGATGCCGCTGTCCTCAATCTGAAGAGCGCGCGCGAGAAATCGGACCGCAAGGTGATCCGCCACGCGCTTGCCCGCAGCGAAGGCAATATCTCCAGCACGGCCAAGATGCTCGGCATCAGCCGCCCGACGCTTTACGATCTGCTGAAGCAATACGACTTGCAAGCCTAAGGCCAGCCCGGCACAGCGCGCAGCCATGTTGAGGCGCGTTCTGACCCTTTTCGACCCGCTTGTGCGGCTGTTGTTGCTAGCGATTCTGCTGGCGAGCATTGTCCCGGTAACGGGCGAAGGCAAAGCGGTCGCGCGGCTCGTGTCCGACGGTGCGATCTTCTTTCTGTTCCTCCTCAACGGCCTGCGCCTGCCGCGCGCCGACGTGCTGCGCGGGATTGGCAATATACGTTTCCTGCTGCCACTGGCTCTGTGGGTGTTTGCTGCGATGGGGCTGGCGGGCTGGGCGATGTTCCACCTTGCTGACAACACCTTGCCGCCTGCGATTGCACTGGGGTTCCTCTTTCTTGGCGTGCTCCCCTCTACGGTGCAATCGGCGACTACCTACACTTCGCTAGCTGGCGGGAATGTTGCCCATTCGGTGGT
>DFBR01000020.1:8297-9996 GCA_002367375.1 Erythrobacter sp. UBA3075
CCGATACAGCAGGAATAGAGCTCAGCGCGCTGGAGCGGATTGCACTGATCCTTTTGCTGCCGTTTGTGATCGGACAGGTGCTGCAAGGCCGTTTGGGCAGCGTGGTGACGGATAATCGCAAGCTGATGTCTTGGGCAGACCGGATTGCCATTGCGATCGCGGTCTATGTCGCCTTTTCGAGCGCGGTTGAGCGGGGAATATGGTCGCAATTGGACCTCGCTTCATGGGGCATACTGCTCAGCCTTGTCGGTATCATGCTGGCCTTTGGCTTCTTCGGAGCATGGTGGCTTGGCGGGGCATCGCGGTTGGAGCGGCCCGACCGGATCGCATTCCTGTTTGCTGGGGCGCAAAAGAGTATCGCCATGGGTGCGCCTTTGGCCGCGGTGCTGTTTCCACCAGCGATGGCGGGCCTCGTGCTGCTGCCGGCGCTAATTTATCACCTCAGCCAGCTGGTCATTTCCGCACCGTTGGCGAGCCGTTTCAATCCGCCTCAGCCGCGCTAGCAGCGGCCCTTTCGGCACGGTTGTGACGCACCGACCACCAAAAGCTCAGCCCGATCAACACGCCGCCGATCAGTCCGGTGATCGTTTCGGGGATATGCACAACGGCAGACAGCAGCATGATGCCGCCCAGCACAATGATTGCCCAGAACGCACCGTGTTCGAGGTAGCGATATTCAGCCAGCGTGCCTTTGCGCACCAGATGGATTGTCATTGAGCGGACGAACATGGCACCGATGGATAGGCCGAGCGCGATGATGATCATGTTGTTGGACAGGGCAAAGGCTCCGATCACACCATCGAAGCTGAACGAAGCATCGAGCACTTCGAGGTAGAGAAAACCGCCCAGACCTGAACGGACAACCGCACCGCTCGCCTTCTTGGCTTCTTCGCGCATGTTGAGCCATTCACCCAGCGCATCCACGGCGATGAAGGTAACGAGGCCGAGCATGCCGGCGACAAGGAAGGTCAGCGCGTCAGCGTCGGGCAATTGCAGGGAAATCACCCACATCACGACCAGTAGCAGGCCAATCTCGATCGAGGGAAGATTGGAAACCTTGGTTAGCTGGCGCTCGACCGTGGCAATCCAGTGAACTTCCTTGTCGGCATCGAAGAAGAACTTCAGTCCCACCATCGCAAGGAACGCGCCGCCAAAACCACCAATGCCGATATGCGCGCCGGATACGATCTCTTCATAGCGCTCCGGGTCATTCAACGAGAGATTCACGGCCTCGACGGGGCCGATTCCCGCTGCGATAGCGACGATGGCGAGCGGAAAGACTATGCGCGTGCCGAATACGGCAATGGCAATGCCCCAGACGAGGAAGCGCTGCTGCCATACCGGGTCCATCTCGCGCAGCACTGTCGCGTTGACCACTGCGTTATCAAAGCTGAGCGAGATTTCGAGGATCGAGAGGACCAGGATGATCCACAAGACCTGCAGCACTGCGCCCAGACTGTCTGTACTGGCGATGCCATACCACAGGCCCAGCGCGAAACAGGCTGCGGTGAAGACGAGTGAAAAGGTATAGTAGCGCAGCAAAGTTGCCATGCGATGTGTCGTCCTGCGAATGGTCTGCGGTGGAGCGGCGGTTGCCGCTATCAATCTTTCGGTTGGTAAAGCTGTTCCGGGCCGGGGAAGGATCGCTCGCGCACTTCGGCGGCATATTTCGCCGCCGTGTCGGAAATGGTGCTGGCGA
>DFBR01000135.1 GCA_002367375.1 Erythrobacter sp. UBA3075
TGCTTCCCTCTCCATACGCCTACGTTGTTGCGCGGCGCGGGTTGTCCCTGAAAGCGCAGCACCCTAGCGATTGTTTCGCCATTGTGAAGTCACTTCGGTTGCCCCTGAAACCAATTGGGCAAACTGTTTGGCGAAACCAGCTTGCTGCGTTCACCATGCTTGACCTGACACGCTGTATTATGGCACTGATGCACCCATCATGGTTGATACCCGCCCCGTATATTTGCGTCTGCGCGAACAGATCGCCGCCGCCATCATTGATGGCCGCTATGCAGAAGGTGCCATGTTGCCTTCAGTGCGCGCTTTTGCGGCAGAGCAGGGTGCCAACCCGCTCACTGTGGCTAAGGCCTATCAGCAGTTTCAGACTGACGGCTTGATCCGGGTGCAGCGCGGCGTGGGCATGTTTGTCCGCGAAGGCGCTGCTACCAAACTGAAGGCAAGCGAGCGAGAGGCTTTTCTCAGCGAGGAATGGCCTGCCATACGCAAGCGGATGGAGCGCCTTGGCCTTGATCTCGCGCAGTTGATCGAGCGCGCCTGATCGGCGCGGAACACGCCCGCACGGGCATTCTGCACAGTAATTTATTGATATATGTGCATGTCCATTGCGTAACAGGCCTGTTTCTGGCAATCTCCTTAGTGTTCCGGGTGATAGTGCCCGGTGATTGAGGTATGCGGGTCGCGCCCATAACCCGATCGGGGAATGATATGATCAGGTCAGAACTTCTCCAGGCTCTGTCGGAAGACAATCCTGAATTGCGTCCCGAAGAGGTCGAGCAGGTTGTCGACATCTTCTTTGACGAGATTGCCACTAGGCTCGCCGACGGCGGCCGCGTGGAATTGCGCGGTTTCGGCACATTTTCCACCCGCCAGCGGGAGGCCCGCACCGGCCGCAATCCGCGCACGGGTGAATCTGTCGATGTGGCAGCCAAGCGCGTGCCCTATTTCAAGCCCGGTAAGGAAATGCGCGAGAGTCTCAACGCGGACTGATCGCACCGTGCTTTACCAGCAATTGCATCCCACCATTGGCAAATGCCTGTCACTGCCGCTAGGCGCGTGAGCTGATGCGGGCGTGGCGGAATGGTAGACGCCGGGGACTTAAAATCCCCTGATCCTATAGATCGTGTGGGTTCGAGTCCCACCGCCCGCACCAGTTTCGACTAGAGCAGACGGTCCGGGGGACCGTTTGCCGTCGAAACTCCCAAGCGAAGCGCCGGGGACTAGAGCAGACGGTCCGGGGGACCGTTTGCCGTCAAAACTCCCGAGCGCAAGCGAAGGGCGGCGAGAGAAAGCCGTCCGGGGGATTGCTTCGGCCAGAAACTCGTAAGCGGAACGGTCGACGCTGCAAAAGTAAACGCACAAGTCATTCTTTACTGTGGCTTTTCCTGATACCAATTCCGCAAAATACTCATTCCATTCTGGCTATTCCTGCAGCTGACACGCCATTGGACCCGGCCTCGCATGGCCGTGTGCAGCGAGACACGGGGATAACCATGGGCAACCTTCTGCAGAGCGGGGATTTCGACACGCTGCGCACGTCTTCGGATGTCAGCGCCGCCGAACTGCGCAATGCACCGCGTTTCACCATACTTATCCGCGCAGCCAAGCTGATTGCGGGGCAGGGCGAATTTCTGTGCGTAATCCGTGATGCGTCCGACACCGGCTTTTCCGCGCGCATCTTCCACCCCCTGCCCAAACAGGCCGACATGATTGTCGAGCTGCAAAATGGCGAACGCTATGCGGCGGAAATGGTGTGGCAGAATGAAGACCGTGCGGGATTTCGCTTCGCGAGGTCTATTGATGTCAAGACCATCATTGAATCCTCCGGTCGCTTTGCCAAACGCCCGGTACGGCTCAATGTATCGTTCCCTGCCCAGATCGAGGCGAACGGGCGCGCGGAACAGGTGACTATTCTGAACATTTCTCAGCAAGGCGCGCAGGTCACCGGCGCCACCAGCTATGCGATTGATGAGCAGGTCAAACTGTGCGCTGCGGGCATGCGCGATACCCAGGCGAAAGTCCGCTGGCGTCGCGGCGGTGCATGCGGTCTGGTGTTCGAGGAGACTTTCCAGTTCGGCGAGCTGGCGCGCATCGTCCGTAGCTTTCAGGCGGAATGCTAAGCGATAGGCCGCAGCCCCCGGAAACGACCTGTTAACTACCCTCTAACCATTTTCCTTCACTCCCGGATCAGACCAATAACCGGGGGTTTTCATGCACGACAAAGGTAACGGCAGCGCAGGCGAAATTGCTGTCGATGTGGCAATCATCGGAGCGGGCCCAGCGGGCCTGACCGCAGGCTATTTGCTCACCAAGGCCGGCAAGAGCGTCGCGATCATCGAGAAGGACGCCACATATGTCGGCGGCATCAGCCGCACGGTCGAGCATAGCGGCTATCGCTTCGACATTGGCGGCCATCGTTTTTTCTCGAAAAGCCAGCAGGTGGTCGATCTGTGGGATGAAATTCTGCCCGATGATTTCATCCAGCGCCCGCGCATGAGCCGCATCTACTACGAGGGTAAATTCTACTCCTACCCGCTCCGCGCATTTGAAGCGCTCGGCAATCTCGGCCTGTGGCGCAGCACCATGTGTATGCTCAGCTATGCCAAGGCCAAGGCCTTTCCCAATCGCGACATCCGCAGCTTCGAAGACTGGACCACCAACCAGTTCGGCAAGAAGCTCTATTCGATCTTCTTCAAGACCTACACCGAGAAGGTGTGGGGGATGCCGTGCGATGAAATGAGCGCGGATTGGGCGGCGCAGCGCATCAAGGGCCTGTCGCTGTGGAGCGCGGTGATCGACGGGCTGAAACGCTCGCTCGGCCTCAACAAATTGAACGATGGCAGCGGCAAGCAGGCCAAGACCTTGCTCGAAACCTTTCGCTACCCGCGCCTTGGCCCGGGTATGATGTGGGAAGCTGCGCGGGACAAGATCGTCGCGACTGGCAAGGGACAAGTCATCATGGGCCATGAGCTAAAACAGCTCGCGGCTGACGGTGAAAATGGCTGGCGTATGACCGCCGCCGGTCCCGATGGCGATGTGGTGGTGAGAGCCGATCACGCGATCAGCTCTGCCCCGATGCGCCAGCTCGGCGCGCGGCTGTATCCGCTGCCCGAAACGACGCTGGAAGCCAGCAACCTCAAATATCGCGACTTCCTCACCGTGGCGCTGATGATCAAATCCGAAGATCTGTTCCCCGACAATTGGATCTATATCCACGATGAAAAGGTGCAGGTTGGCCGGGTGCAGAACTTCCGCAGCTGGTCGCCCGAAATGGTGCCGGACGAGGATGTTGCCTGCGTGGGCCTCGAATATTTCTGCTTCGAAGGGGACGGTTTGTGGTCGATGGACGATGATGCCCTTGTCGAACTCGCCAAGAAAGAAATGAACATCCTCGGCCTTGTCTCTCCAGATAAGGTCATCGGCGGCGCGGTTGTGCGGCAGGAAAAGGCCTATCCCGTTTATGACGAAGATTACGCCGCCAATGTCGAAGCCATGCGCGCCGAGCTGGAAGCCAAGCATCCCAGCCTGCATCTTGTCGGGCGCAACGGAATGCACCGCTACAACAATCAGGATCACGCCATGATGACCGCCATGCTGACGGTGGAGAATATCATCGCGGGGACACGTGTCTATGACACCTGGTGCGTTAACGAAGATGCCGAATATCACGAAGCGGGTGACGAAGGAGCGGACAAGGCGCTTCCGGCTCGCGAGGTTACTGCCGATCAGGCCGCTGCCCTCAATTCGGTGCGCGATGTGCCGCGCCGCGTGGAAGACGATCAGAAGGCTGCCTGAGCATGACAGCGACCCTGCTACGGTTCGTTGACCGGCGGATCACCCGCTATTTGCTTGCCAGCGTTGGCGCGCTGGCAGTGGATGTCGGCATTTTTCTCGCGCTGCTGTCGTTCGGCGTGTGGGCGGCGGGTGCTTCGGCGATTGGTTACACTCTAGGCATCGTGGCGCATTGGCTGATGAGCAGCCGTGCAGTCTTCATCGGCAATGTCGCGGAACGCGGCGCGGGTCGCACGCGCCAGAAGGCGCTCTTCGTTGTCTCTGCGCTGGTGGGCCTTGGGCTCACCAC
>DFBR01000229.1:0-8557 GCA_002367375.1 Erythrobacter sp. UBA3075
GCCGCGAACAAGCTGGGCGTCGATGTACAGTTCGACGAAATACGTAGCCCCGCTGACGGCGTCGCGCACGGAAAAATCCGCGATTGGCAGGCCACCTCCATCTTCCTTGCCACCGGCAAGCACGATGTTCGCGGCCAGTCGCGGCCCCGCGATGCCAAGGACGCCACTCTCGGCCTACGTCTGCGATTGCCCGCTACGCCAGAACGGCACCGGCTGATCGCCGGAGCCATCGAATTGCATCTGTTCGAAGGCGGTTACGCAGGAATCGTTCTACAAGAGGGCGGCTCCGCCAATTTCTGCCTCGCCATGCGCAAGTCTGCCCTCGCCCGCGCCGGTGGCTCCCCGCAAGAAGTCTTTGCATGGCTTGCACGGCAAAGTCCGGCACTCGCGGAGCGCCTGGACGATGATTGGCGCGATGTCCGCAGCGACACCATCGGCGCAGTGCCCTATGGCTGGATCTGCGACACGACGACGCCCGGCCTGTTCCGGCTTGGCGATCAGGCAGCGGTTATTCCGTCGCTTGCTGGCGAAGGCATCTCCATCGCGCTGGCCAGCGGCGTGTCAGCAGCGGAGCACTACTTTGAAGGCCGCAGCGCGCCGGATTACCAGCGCGATTTCGCCCGCAAGGCCCGCAAGCCTGTGCGGCTCGCCAAAACCGCATGGCATCTTGCCGAAACACGGCTCGGCGCGCGTGCCGCTATCGCCCTCGCCCATATCGCACCTTCCATGATCGCCACATTTGCCGACCTTGCACGAATTGAAGCCGCGCCCTCCCTTGCGCCGCGATAAGGCTCTGCTAGGACGCGGCCAACTCAATCACAATTCAAGACGAAAGACAGGGAAGCCCCATGGCGAAAATTCAGGTCAAAAACCCGGTTGTCGAACTCGACGGCGACGAAATGACGAAAATCATCTGGCAGTGGATCCGGGAACGGTTGATCCTGCCTTATCTCGATGTCGACCTGAAGTATTACGACCTCTCAATCGAAAAGCGGGATGAGACGGATGACCAGATCACCGTTGATGCCGCCAATGCGATCAAGGAACACGGCGTCGGCGTGAAGTGCGCCACCATCACTCCTGATGAAGCGCGTGTCGAAGAATTCGACCTCAAGAGCATGTGGCGTTCACCCAACGGCACGATCCGCAACATCCTTGGCGGTGTTGTTTTCCGTGAACCTATCGTGATCGACAATGTCCCGCGCCTTGTGCCCGGCTGGACCGATCCCATCGTTGTGGGCCGTCACGCCTTTGGTGACCAGTACCGCGCCACCGACACTCTGATCCCCGGCGCGGGCAAGCTGCGCCTCGTCTTCGAAGGTGCAGACGGCCAAAACATCGACCTCGACGTATTCGAATTCGAAAAGCCCGGCGTTGCGATGGCGATGTACAATCTGGACGAATCCATCCGCGACTTCGCCCGCGCCAGCTTCAACTACGGCCTCGACCGTGGCTGGCCGGTCTATCTCTCGACCAAGAACACCATCCTCAAGAAGTATGATGGCCGCTTCAAGGACCTGTTCCAGGAGATTTTCGACACAGAAGGCTTCAAGGAAAAGTTCGAAGCAGCCGGCACTCATTACGAACACCGCCTGATCGACGACATGGTCGCCGCCGCAATGAAGTGGAACGGCAAGTTCGTGTGGGCTTGTAAGAACTATGATGGCGACGTGCAGTCGGACATCGTCGCGCAGGGCTTCGGTTCGCTCGGCTTGATGACCTCTGTGCTGATGACGCCCGATGGCAAGACGGTGGAAGCCGAAGCCGCGCACGGCACCGTCACTCGCCACTATCGCCAGCATCAGGAAGGCAAGGCGACGTCGACCAACCCCATCGCCAGCATCTTCGCCTGGACCCGCGGCCTGATGTATCGCGGCCGGTTCGACAACACGCCTGACGTAGTAGCCTTCGCCGAGACGCTGGAACGCGTGTGCATCGAATGCGTTGAAAACGGCAAGATGACCAAGGATCTCGCCTTGCTTATCGGCCCGAACCAGAGCTGGATGACGACCGAGCAGTTCTTCGAAGCTATCGTTGAAGGCCTCGAAGTCGAAATGAACAAGCAGGGTCTGGGCTAAGCCGAGACTAAGGGATGGCGGTCTAGGATTAGCTCCTAGGCCGCCATAGTCTCCGCATCCTTGGCCGTCACCAAGCTCACCAGCCAAATCGCCAACCACGCGGCCACAAAGCCCGGAATGATCTCGTAAACGCCCGGCCCGCCAAGGAACTCACCGTTCCAGCCCAATGCGATCCACGCCATCACCGTGCCCGCACCGACGATCAGCCCCGTGACAGCGCCCGCGCCAGTCATGCGCTTCCATGTCAGTGACAGAATAATCAGCGGGCCAAACGCAGCTCCGAAACCGGCCCATGCATTGGAGACCAGTGCCAGCACGCCGCTGTCAGGTTCACTCGCGATCACGATGGCAGCCACAGCTACCAACGCCACGCAGACGCGGCCGACATTGACCATTTCGCGCTCGCTCGCGTCCTTCTTGAGGAACAAGCGGTAGAAATCCTCTGTCAAAGAGCTCGACGATACCAGTAGCTGCGAACTGATCGTGGACATGATTGCCGCTAGGAGTGCCGCCAGCAGGAAGCCCGTCACAAACGGATGGAATAACGTATTGGCGAGGAGGATGAAGATTGTTTCCGGGTTTTCCAGCGTCAGCCCATTCATCTCGACATGCGCGCGGCCCGCAAGGCCAACGCCCAGCGCTCCAACCAGAGCGACGAGCATCCAGCTGAGTCCAATGTTGCGCGCTGCGGGGATCCCGCCCTCGCGCACCGCCATAAAACGCACGATAATATGCGGCTGTCCGAAATAGCCGAGGCCCCAAGCCACAGCGGACAGGAAACCAACGAAGGTTAGTCCGCCAAACCAGCTGAGGTAGTCCGGGCTGATTGCGGTCAGCGTGCTGCCAACATTGCCCCAGCCATCGCCGAACAGCACCGCCAGCGGCATCACCACCAGTGCAACGACCATGATGCAACCCTGCACAAAGTCTGTAAGGCTCACCGCCAGAAATCCGCCCACCATCGTATAGGCCAGCACCACGAGCGCTGTGAGCAGCACGCCCGCCATGTAGGGCGAGAGGCCCATCACATTGCTGTCGATAAATGTGCTTTCGAAGAGCAGCCCACCGCCGACCAGCCCTGCTGCTGAATACACCGCGAAGAACACCACGATGATGATCGCTGACACCACGCGCAGCGCCACGGCCTTGTCCGGGAAGCGATTGGCGAGGAATTGCGGAATCGTCAGCGCATTGCCGTATTCGACCGTCTGCCTACGCAAGCGCGGGGCGACGACGATCCAATTGATGACAGCCCCCACGAACAGGCCGATGCCGATCCATGCCTCGACCAATCCCGTGGCATAAAGCGCACCCGGAAGGCCAAGCAGCAGCCAGCCCGACATATCGCTCGCCCCGGCAGACAGCGCCGCGACCGCCGGATGGAGGTTCCGCCCGCCAAGCAAATAGCCCTCACTATCCTCGGTCGAGCGTTTCCACGCGAAAAGTCCGATGGCCAGCATCAGGATGAAATAGGCGGCGAGAGCGATGATCGTTGCTGTTTCCATGTCTGCTTGCATAACGATCCCAGTGCGCGTGTCACGGGCCGGGCAGGGTTTACCAAGAGAATTGCCAACCGAGACACCCCCGCCCCATTTCGCAGTTGCAGCGAAGCCTCCGCCTCTGTCATAGGTAACGCCATGCACCACGCCGAGATCTCTCCTCTGATGAAAGACGCGCTGGTCATCCTTGGCGCAACAGGCATCATTATCCCGTTGTTCGCGCGGTTCCGGGTAACGCCGATCATCGGCTTCATCCTCGTCGGGTTGCTCGTGGGACCCTATGGCCTTGGGCGCATGGTGTTCGAGTATGAATGGCTCAGCCACATTACGATTACCGACCCAGACCGGCTGGAGCCGTTTGCCGAATTCGGGATTACCCTGCTGCTGTTCGCCATCGGGCTGGAGTTGAGTTTCAACAGGCTATGGCAATTGCGCAAGCTGGTATTCGGCCTTGGCGCTCTGGAGCTGCTTATTATCGGCGCGCTGATCGCGTCTTTCCTGTCGATGATGGGCCAATATTGGACCGGCGCGCTGGCGCTGGGTCTTGCGCTCGCCTTTTCCTCTACGGCGCTGGTTCTGCCGATATCGGGCACCAATACGCCAGTGGGGCGCGCGGCGCTTTCCATGTTGTTGTTCGAGGACATCATGATCGTGCCGGTCATTTTCCTCCTCGGTGCACTTGCCCCCACGGCCAGTGCGGACGGCTGGACCGGATTGCTCGACACGCTGTGGAAAGGCACGCTGGTGGTCGCGGTCATGATGGTCGCTGGACGATTTCTCCTGCCGCGCCTGTTCGCGCAGGCCGCCCGCACCAAGAGCCCCGAACTGTTCCTCGCTGCCAGCCTGCTGGTGGTGATCGGAGCGAGCCTTGCGACGGCCTTTGTCGGATTGTCCCCAATCGTGGGCGCGCTGATCGCCGGACTGTTGATCGCGGAGACAGAATACCACACCGAGGTCGAAGGGATCATGGAGCCGTTCAAGGGCCTCGCGCTGGGCGTATTCCTTATCACCGTGGGCATGGGCATCGACCTCGCCACGATCTGGGAAAATCTCGGCATGATAACCATGGCAGTGGTCGGCGTATTGATGCTCAAGGCGCTGGTGACGGGCGTGCTGCTGCGGCTGATGGGCGCGCGCAAGGCGACTGCGACCGAGACGGGCATCCTCATGGCCAGCCCGTCGGAAACCTCGCTCATCGTGTTGGCCGCTGCCTCTAGCGCAATGCTGATCCAACCGGGGACGGCAGCCTTCTGGCAGATCGTGATCGCTATTGGCCTGACCGTGACCCCGCTGCTGGCAATGCTGGGCAAACGCGTCGCGCGCTCGGTCGATCCGGCCCCGTCGCTGGACGAGCTTGAAGGCCAGCCCGATACGCCGCGCGTCATCATCGTCGGACTTGGCCGAGTCGGCAAATTGATCGCCCAGATGCTGCAGCATCACGACCAACCCTATGTCGCCATCGATTCCGATCCCGACATCGTCGAAGAGGCGCGGCGCGAGGGCTATTATGCAGTCTTCGGAAACGCCCTGCGCGAAGATGCGCTGGACAATCTGGGGATTGGCCAGTCACCCGCCGTCATCCTGACGATGGACGAACACATCCTTGCCCAGCGTATGACCAAGAAATTGCGAAGCGCACACCCGGATCTGCCGATCATCGCCCGCGCGCGGGACAGCTTCCATGCGGCCGAATTGTATCGCAGTGGTGCCAGCACCGCTGTGCCTGAAACGCTCGAAAGTTCTCTCCAGCTGTCCGAGGCAGTGCTGGTAGATATTGGCGTACCGATGGGACCAGTGATCGCCTCGATCCACGAAAAGCGCGACGAGTTTCGCAACCGTATTCAGGAAGACGGCGCTCTGGAACACAAGCCGAAATTGCGCACCAGCACGACGGAAGGCTAATCCTTTCAGAAGACAAAGCGCGCCGTTAAGTCGCAGTCAATCGCTCCTGATCCAGTCTGACTTCCGGTTCAATTGGGGGGACAGGACATGACAATGGGCAAGTCTTTCGCTGCGGCCACTTCCGCTGGCCTTGGGGTAGCCGCGCTACTCGCCGCGACGCCGGCGCAGGCATCTTTCAATGACCAATATCAATGCGCGCGCAATGATGGCGCATCGATGATTGTCGAAATCCAGTCCGCTCGGGCTGGAGTGGCACTCCTGTATTTCGACCCGGCTGACGGCGCAGACACGATCATCATCGAATTAACTGGTGAGATCGTCGAAGATGGGTTCCGATTTGCCAACGGCGGCACAGTCTTCGAAGGCTCCGGCCTTGAAGGAACGCTCGACTATCAGCGCGCATCCTTCGAATGCACCATGCCCATTCCGAACGAATTCTACGAAGCCGCCATGGAATCGCGCGTCCTTCTGGATGGCCATGGGCTGACGATCTTGAGGCCCGATCATGGCATCAGCCAGCGCCTTCCGTTCGGCAGCAGCGATACGCAAGCCGACGCGGCGCTCACGGACCTGCTGGGCACGCCGACTGTCTCGAACAGTCTTGCAGAATGCCCTGTCGGACCGCTGGAGTTCCACGATTTCGGCGCGTTGTCGTTGCATTTTGACGAGGGCGCGCTGGTGGGTTGGAGCATAAATGAGGGCGCTTTCCTGCCTGCGCGCATCACACTTCCCAATGGCGCGCATATCGGCCTGTCGGGTGAACAACTGCCAGACTGGATGGGCGATTTCCCGGACTCGACTCTCGGCATCGAACGCTATGGCGACCACGTTCACGCAATGTTGAGCGAAGATGACGCCGCCATAACCACCATGTGGGGCGGCGCGGCCTGCATCTTCCGGTAGAAACTATCCGACTGTCTCGCCTGCCAGCACCTGACGGATAGCTGCGATGGCAGCATCGCCCTTGGCACCATCAGGTCCGCCGCCCTGCGCCATATCAGGTCGGCCCCCGCCGCCCTTGCCGCCGACAGCCTCCACGCCCGCACGGACAAGATCGACCGCGCTGTGCCGCTCGGTCAGATCGTCGGTTACGGCGACCGCGACCGCAGCCTTGCCTTCGTTCACCGCGACAATCGCTGCGACGCCGGAACCCATCCGGTTCTTCGCTTCGTCGAGCAGACCGCGCAATTCGCGTGGGTTCATTCCGTCGAGCACCTGGCCGCTGAATGCCACGCCGCCGACATCTTCGTCAGCTGCTGCAGAGGTCCCTCCCCCGCCGCCTAGCGCGAGTTGTTTCTTGGCCTCCGCGAGTTCCCGTTCGAGCCGTTTGCGTTCATCGACCAGAGCAGCAACACGTTCTACAACGTCATCCGGCGCGGTCTTGAGCGTGGCTGCGACCGATTTGAGCATGTCCTCCCGGCCCACGATCCATTGACGGGCCGCTTCGCCCGTCAGCGCTTCGATCCGGCGCACGCCCGATGAAACCGCACTCTCGGCGATGATACGCAGCAGACCGATATCGCCGGTCGCGTTTACGTGGGTGCCGCCGCACAATTCGACCGAATAGCTCTTGCCTGATCCCTGCCAATCGGACTGGCCCATGGAGAGCACGCGCACTTCCTCGCCATATTTCTCGCCAAACAGCGCCATCGCGCCCGCTTCGATAGCATCGTCCGGGCTCATCAGCCGAGTCACGACTTCTTCATTGGCGCGGATTTCGGCGTTAACTTCGGCTTCAATGGCCGCCACTTCGGATGGCGTCAGCGGCTTGGGATGTGAGAAGTCGAAACGCAGCCGGTCTTGCGCAACCAGCGAGCCCTTCTGTGTCACATGCTCACCCAGATGATTGCGCAACGACGCATGAAGCAGGTGCGTGGCCGAATGGTTCGCGCGGATTTCATCGCGGCGCTGCGCATCAATCGCAAGATGGACGGTATCACCCACAGCAATCTGACCCGCCTTGATAGTGCCGTGATGTGCATGGAGGCGGCCCAATGGCTTGGACGTGTCGGTGACTGCAATTTCCAGACGGTGATCGCCAGAAATTGTGCCAGTATCACCCATCTGACCGCCGCTTTCGCCGTAGAAGGGCGTCTGATTGGTCAGCACGATCACGTCCTGCCCGCTGTCAGCGGACTGGACTTCTTCGCCATCGACGACCAGCGCAACCACCCGGCCTTCGCCCTGCGTGGCAGTGTATCCGGTAAATTCACTCGCCCCTTCGCGCTCGGCAATGTCGAACCATAGCTCATCATCGGTCGCCGCGCCTGAGCCTTTCCATGCCGCGCGCGCAGCCGCCTTCTGCTGCGCCATGGCAGCATCGAAACCATCGCGATCAACGCTGACACCGCGATTGCGCAAAGCGTCCTCGGTCAAATCGTAAGGAAAGCCGAAAGTGTCGTACAATTTGAACGCTGTTTCGCCGGGCAGGCTGTCGCCCTCGCCCAGATCGGTGCTTGCGTCGTCAAGCAGCCGGAGCCCCTTGTCCAGCGTCTGGCGGAATCGCGTTTCCTCACGTTCCAGCACTTCGGTGATAAGCGCCTGCGCACGCGGCAAATCGGGATAAGCCTGTCCCATTTCGCTCACCAGCGTGGGCACAAGGCGGTGCATCAACGGCTTGTCTGCACCCAGAAGGTGCGCATGGCGCATCGCCCGGCGCATGATCCGGCGCAGCACATATCCGCGCCCTTCGTTCGACGGCAATACACCATCGGCGATAAGAAAGCTGGTCGAACGCAGATGGTCGGCAATGATCCGGTGGCTTGGAAGCGCCGTTTCATCAGCGCTTGCCTTGACCAATTCCTCACTGGCCGAAACCAGCGTGCGGAAGGTGTCGGTCTCGAAGACGTTATGCACACCCTGCATAACCGTCGCGATCCGTTCCAGCCCCATGCCAGTGTCGATGCTGGGGCGTGGCAAGTCCCCAGTGATCATGTCGGCCTGTTGCAGGTGCTGCATGAACACGAGATTCCAGATCTCTACGAAACGATCGCCATCCTCGTCCGGCGAACCGGGAGGACCACCGGCGACTTCGGGCCCGTGATCCCAGAAAATTTCAGAGCAAGGTCCGCATGGACC
>DFBR01000229.1:8631-10452 GCA_002367375.1 Erythrobacter sp. UBA3075
TCGAGACCAAGCTCCTTGGTGACCATGCCCCAGGCGAGTTCTATCGCCCGTTCCTTGAAATAGTCGCCAAAGCTGAAATTGCCGAGCATTTCGAAGAACGTCAGGTGCCGCGCTGTGTAACCGACATTGTCCAGATCATTGTGCTTACCGCCAGCCCGCACACATTTCTGGCTGCTGGTCGCCCTTGGACCGGGAGGAGTCTCGACACCGGTGAACACGTTCTTGAACGGCACCATACCGGCATTGACGAACATCAGCGAAGGATCGTTATGCGGCACAAGCGGCGCGGACGGCACCACCTGGTGATCGGCGGCGACGAAATAGTCGAGGAAAGCGCGGCGAAGGTCGTTGGTCGATTGCATGGGATGCGAATTAGGCGCTGCGACCGCCTGCGACAAGCGCAATGCTCACCTAACTGTCGGCAACCGATCCTGTACCCCTTACGCCTTGCGAGCAGTGACGATCCATGCAGCAGCAGGAAGCGCAACGATATTGCCGTGCAAATGCCGTTCGGCCAATTTTCGCACCCGGTCGAAGAACCGTTCCCTCGCTCCGAATTCGAGCACCGACGCCAATCTTGCCGCAGGTCCGATACGTGAGAAGTAGTTCACGGCGTCTTCAACCGGATCAACTCCCGTCCCGACGATCATCGGGTAGTCAAACGGCGTTGCAGAAAATTGCGACCAACCCGCCTCTTTCAAGATACCCTCGACCCTTGATGGATCGGCGAAAGCGAACGGCCCCGGCGCGTGCGGATCGCCCGGTTCGGGCGGCTCTGGCAACAGGCGCGTGACTTCGGTGAACACCGAATCTTCAGCGAGCGTGCGAAAGCAGGAGAACAGCATGCCCGCGCCCGGCGCAGATTGCGCAGAGAGGTTGGCAAAGGCGGCTGGGGGATTGTCGAAGAACATGACGCCGTGGCGTGAGCTTAGCAGGTCGGGTGCATCTGCCGGATCGCTTCGCCACACGCTTGCGTCTGCAACTGCAAATGAAGCGTTGGGAAGATGTGCGCCGCGCTCTTTGGCGACAGCGACAAGGCGCGGTGCAATGTCGATACCAGAGACCGTCACGTCGGGCCTTCCGCGCGCGGTCGCGAGCGAAAGTTCACCTGCGCCGCAGCCAATATCGAGCACATGGCTAAAGGAGAAGCCACGCATTTTGCCAAGCAATTCCTCGGTCAATTGGCCAAAGCTGCGGTCCGTGCGACGCCACTCCTCTGCCCAGGCAGCTCCGACCTGCCCTTTCCAATCGTCCTTGTTAGCCAAAATTACCCCCTGATTTCAAAGCGCACTACCCAGTGTAGTATGGAGAGAGTATAATAAAGTACAAATGCGAAGAAGCCGGCGGTGGTGGATAGTTATCTCCACCTTCGCCGGCTCCGGTTTCGCAAGGCTGGGCTAATGTGGAGCACTTGGAGCAGTGTCCTGAAAGGAAAATCCTTTGCCCATGCCTTCTTGAGGATCAGTCTTCGGGGTTCGCGTCCGGCCCTGTCATCATCTCCTCGGCGACCTCGTCGGTTTTGCCGCGAATAGCGGCCTCCAACTTGGCGCAAACTTCTGGGTTTTCCTTCAGGAAAGTCTTGGCGTTTTCGCGGCCCTGCCCGATTCGCACGCTGTCATAGCTGAACCATGAGCCGGACTTTTCGACAATGTCCGCTTTCACACCGAGGTCGAGAATCTCTCCGACCTTGGAAATGCCCTGACCATACATAATGTCGAATTCAACCTGCTTGAACGGCGGAGCGACCTTGTTCTTCACCACTTTCACGCGGGTGGAATTGCCCACAACTTCATCGCGGTCCTTGATCTGGCCGGTGCGGCG
>DFBR01000229.1:10635-11926 GCA_002367375.1 Erythrobacter sp. UBA3075
TCGCCTTCGATTTCAGCGCGCGGCACCAGCGCGGCAACCGAATCGACAACCAGCACATCCACTGCGTTCGAGCGGACCAGCGTATCGACGATTTCCAACGCCTGCTCACCCGTATCGGGCTGCGATACAATCAGCTCATCAATGTCGACGCCCAGCTTCTTGGCATAACCGGGATCAAGCGCATGTTCGGCATCGACAAAGGCAACCGTGCCGCCGCCCTTTTGCGCTTCTGCAAGCACATGCAGTGCCAGCGTGGTCTTGCCTGAGCTTTCCGGACCATAAACTTCAATCACGCGGCCTTTGGGAAGGCCGCCAATACCGAGCGCGATATCCAGACCGAGCGAGCCGGTGGAAATCGATTCGATCTCTATCGCTTCCTTGCTGCCCAGCTTCATGGCCGAGCCTTTGCCGAATGCGCGGTCTATCTGAGAGAGTGCGGCATCGAGTGCCTTCTGACGATCCACTGTGTTTTCCTTATCGACGAGCTTCAAATTCGCACCTGCCATGACACGGCCTCCATCAGTTCGCTAGGGGTCATCCCTTTTCATCAACTGACGTAGCTTGTACCCACTTTGTTCCATAAGAACAAGAGTGGAACGAATTTTTTGTTGGATTGGCCGTCTGATGTCGAATTTAGGGCGTATCTGGAACTATTGGTCCGCTTCGATTGCCGTCCAATTTAGTGTGCGTGTTCCATTTCCCGGCACTCGCACTTCGACGATTCGCTGCCCATTCCGTAAGTTTGACCTTATGCCACGAACGCGCCAATAACTGCTACTTCCAAGTTCTATGCGGACATTGACCGCTTCAGAGTTGGCGTTAGTCAGTTGCGCCTCCACGGCGTGGTGTTCGCCTCCGTCTCGATGGGCTTCGCAAGCGAGCGAAACTTGCGAACTGTCACCAAGCTCGATTTCTACATCCTGACCAAGTGCGAAATCTCGCAAACTTGTCTCCGAAACCAGGAACTCGCCTTGAGGCGTGCGTTCAAAAATTGTGACGCCTCCAGCCGGCATTGCCATACCCAGGCCATTAGCTTCGTTATTTACGGTCTCGAGAAACATTTCAGCGGGCTCGAAGTCATCCTCGGCCGATGGGCCGCAGGCGACCTGATACATAATCTCACCCTCAACAGCCTCCTCGCGCAGGAACGCGACCTGCTTCAACCCCTGCGCATTGACGTCGACAGGCACCGGCACGCGATAGAGCTTCAGATCGCCGAGTTGCTCTTCACCCGCAATCACCGCGACCGGAGCAGCCGATTCCATCATGGTTTCGCTACGCCTAGCGCCTG
>DFBR01000229.1:12022-12892 GCA_002367375.1 Erythrobacter sp. UBA3075
GGCTGCGCGGCTGGTGGCGCGGCCAATTGCTCGAAATTGCTCACGATGTTGAGCGTGCCTGCAACAGCCATCAACTCCGCATCGGCAAAGCTCTGGCCGTTATCGTTGAGGATCGTCAGCCAGCTGGTCAGGTCGAAACGGATATCGTCACTGTCGCGCCCGTCGTGGACGGTGGCGACATAGTTCGCTTCCCAATCGAAACCCCACGCGAGGTAGGATAGGGTCACGGTGTAGGTGCCGCCGCTTTCATCGGCTGTGTCGATGGTGAAGACCGGATTGGCTGAAAGGCCATCGGGAATACCATCGAAGGTCAGGCGTTCGGGCAGGCCGGAACAGCGCACCGCCTCATATCCATCCTGCGTTTGCAGCACGAGACCGCCATCGGCGCGGGTGCGGACAATTGCGTCCTCACTCGCCGCATCGCCCGTCGCCGGATTGGTGCGCGTGATCGTCACGCGGTTGCCCAGCATCCCGTTGACCAGTGCAGCGGGGCTGAGCAGTTCGGCATTGCGGTTCTTTTCAATCGTTCCGCCCGGCAGTCCGGTGACGATGGCTGAGACGGCCACCATGCCCTCTGCCACGCCGTCAAAGCGGATTGTCGATTCGCCCGGCGGCAGAGTGACCGTGCGCGTTTCGCTGATCATCGCAAAGCCCTGCGGCCAGTCCGGATTCATCGCCTGCCCCTCACGGCGATTGGGATCGCGATAGACGGTGACGGCGAGGTCTTCAGGTGCGGAGGCCTCCACGGCAGTGCGGTCCTGCGCGCTGGCGGGAGTTGTTAGGAAAGCGGCGAGGATGAAAGCCATCGCTCCCTTCCCGCTTGCGGGAGGGGCAGTGAGACTTGGTGAACCGCAGGTGAGCCTAGTCGCA
>DFBR01000229.1:12920-19272 GCA_002367375.1 Erythrobacter sp. UBA3075
AGTTAAGGATCGCAAACCTTGCAGAAGGCGCTTCATCGCCTGCCCCTCAATACCGCGATTCGTAGGTCACGCGCACCACCCGCTCACCATTGGCGGGCACGCGCACGCGGTAGCGGCGGTTGCCGTAATTGATCTGCTCCCCCTCGACATCTTCGGAGACCACCCGGAAATCGCGGCCCCACCAGCCCCGATCCAATCCACCCTGCGTCATTTCCACCTCGACAGCCTCGGGCTTCGCATTGGTGAAAGTGTAACGCATGGTGGTACGGTAGTAATCGACCGTGCGGTCAATCTGAACTTCGCGCGTCAGCTCGCCATTCTCAAACACGCGGTAGCGCGCGCTGCGTTCAAATTCGGCGGGCGTTATGACTTGGCGGTTTTCGACCTCGGCCTGCATGAATACGTCAAAGGCATCGCCTGTGCGCAAGGACAGCGTGCTGCCCATCGGGGTGTGGCCGATGTTGTTCTCACCGATGAACTGCGGATTGCCTTGCATGTCGCGCTGGTAGAACCGCACCGTACCGGCAGGCAGCGCATCGCCCAATCCGCCTTCGCGGCTGGAATTGAAACTGATCGCGCTGCTGGCGGGGCGGAAGTCTGAATCACTTTGGAGCCAATTGCTGCGGATCGAATAGATCCGGCGAGCAGGCACGCTTTGCACGTCGAGGAAGCTCACCTGCTTGGTTTGCGCGTTGGCAATCGTGGTGCGGCCATCGATCGGATAGAGGTAGAAATCGCCCAGCCGCTCGCGGTCGGCAGTCTGTGTGCCGGGTCGCACCATGTCCGGGCGCGGGCGTCCGCCACTCTGCCCGGGCGTTCCGGCCACAAGCAGCGTGTCCGCATCGTGAAAGGTGGTGCCGGTATTGTTGGTCAGCGTGACCCAGCCCTGCATGTCCACCGTGCCGCGCGCTTCATTGTACAAAGCGACATAATCGGAGGTCCAGCCAAGGCCCGGCGTCAGATAGCGGATCGAGGCCGGGCGTGTGCCGGAGCGGTTGGAATTGAGCGTGACAGACAGCGTGGGCCGGGCGCGCAGATTTGGCGGCACGCCGTCAAAAATAACGCGCACCGGCAGACCGTCATCGCGCAGCACCTCGATGCGGTTGCCAATCCGCACCACAACGCCGCCTGCGGTGGAGAGCACTTCGGCCTGCTCGCGCGTCTCGGTGCCGGTAGCGGGATTGGTGCGCACGAGCGTGACCGTCTGGCCGATGGCTTTTTCCATCAGCTTTTGCGGCGTTAGCAGGTCGAAATCGAAATTCTGTTCAACAATCGCAGTGCCATCGGCATTGAAGCTGAGCGTCTGCGGGCGGATTTGCGCAGAAACATCGGGAAACTCTATCCGCGTGGTGCCGCGCGGGATATTGAGCTGGCGGATATCCTGCACCAGCGCCTGATTGTTCTGGTAGATCGTGACCGAGACATCGCCTTGCGCGCTTTCCTCGGCGGATGGTTCACCCTGCTGGGCCGAAGCGGGAAATGCGAGTGTGGATGCAGCCAACAGGCTCAACATAGGCAGGCTGGCGGCGAAAATGCGCTTGGTCATGTGGATGTCCCCTCCTGAAACTAACGCACGTGATATGAAGTATCACAGGGTGTATGGCGTCTGAACGCCTTGTCATGGGTCAGTTTGCAGGAAGGTGCGCGGACAGGCAATCGCCCGGATGCAGAATAGAGAGGTTTAGCTCTTCACCGACTGGCGCAGCACATCAGCCACTTTCTCACCGATCTGCTTCACGCTGAACGGTTTGGCGACAAAGTGCATATTCTCAATATTGATCTCACCGCGCAATTGTTCCTCGGCATAGCCCGACATGAACAGGATCGGCAGTCGCGGACGGGTCTTGCGAATCTCGCGCACCATGGCGGGGCCATCCATGCTTGGCATCACCACATCGGTCAGCACCAGATCGAAGCGATCCGGGTCCTTGGCGAATTCTTCCAGCCCTTCATCCCCGTCGGCGGCCGTGACAATAGTATAGCCTTGCCGCGCCAGCGCGCGTTCGGCGACAGCGCGCACCATGTCCTCATCCTCGACCAGCAGGATGGTCCCACCGCCCGACCATTCACGCACCTGTTCTTCTGCCTCGACCTTCTTCATATCCTCTTCGGAGAGATTGTGGACCGGCAGGTAGATGGTAAAACGTGCGCCCTTGATCTGGCCGTCGGACCCCTTGGCATTGCCTGCAAAGATAAAGCCGCCCGATTGTTTCACGATGCCATAGACTGTTGAGAGGCCCAGACCGGTGCCCTTGCCCTGCTCCTTCGTAGTAAAAAAGGGTTCGAAAATCTTGGCGAGCACATCCTGCGGGATGCCGCCGCCAGTGTCCTCTGCGATCAGCACGGTGTAATCGCCCGCCGGGATAATCTCGCTGCCCATGCGGCGGATGTCTTTCGCCTCCACCCGGCGCGTGGCGAAGGCGAGCGTGCCTGTGGCCGTCTCCCCGCCATGTGCAGACTGGATCGCATCGCGCGCATTGACGGCCAGATTGATAATGACCTGTTCCAACTGGCGCGGATCGGCGCGAACAGGGCCAAGGTCGCGGTCATGCCGCACATTGAGAGTGATCTTCGCGCCCAGCAGACGCTTGAGCAGCTGGCTGACTTCGGAAATAATATCCGGCAGCTGGATAACTTCGGGTTGCAAGGTTTGCTGGCGGCTAAACGCCAGCAATTGCCGCGTCAGGCTGGCCGCGCGGTTGGAGTTCGCCTTGATCTGCTGGATATCATCATAATCGCTGTCACCCGGCGTGTGGCGCAGCAACATCAGGTCGCAATAACCAATGATCGCGGTGAGCACGTTGTTGAAATCATGCGCGACGCCGCCTGCCAATTGGCCGACCGCCTGCATTTTGGTTGCCTGCGCCACTTGCCGCTTGAGCCGCGCCTCTTCGGTCGTGTCGGCCAGGCTGAGCAGCACTGCGGCCTCGCCCAAGCCGCGCACTCCGGCAAGGCCCATGCTGACAGGCTCATCCGGCTCGCTGCGCAGGCGCACAGCGATATCGCCTGAACTTGCGGGTCCTTGCCCGAAACGGCGCACGGCATCGGACATGGCGGCCTTGTCACGCGCCACCACGACATCGCCCGGATAGGGCGGCAGATCACCTGTGCTGATCCCGGCCGCACGGCGGAAGGCTGGGTTGGCATAAAGAAAATGTCCATCGCGGTCGGTCGTCGCCAAGCCGAGCGGCAATTGCTCGAGCAATCCTTCCAATTGCACCGCCTGCCCCTTGGATTCGCCGCTCCAGCCGCCCAGTCCAATGCCAGCATCAATCAGCAGCATCAGCGAGGGAGCTTCCGCAGCGGCCTCGCCGGGAATGGCCTCACGCGCCGCCTCTTCGGGATCGGCAAGCGGGACCTGCACCAGTGTTTGCGGGCTGCCTTTCTTGCCTTCGCGCGCGAAGTAAATCCGCTCGCGCTCATCAGAACGGAGCAGTTGGACGAATTCCTGCCCGGTCATGCGCGCGGCTTCATCGCCAAATGCACGCCGCGCCAGTGCCGGATTGCCCGCGCGCACCGTGCCATCGGGCGAAACCAGCGCCACGGCAATTCCGGCAGAACCGAGCACACGCCCGAACAGGCCGGTGATGTGTTTGGCAATCGAAACAATCGGCTCGCTGCGAACGATGGGAGCAAACCGCCAGATCAGATAGTCATCCGCGCGCCCCGCCCGTACAGCGCTTGCGGTCCAGCCGCGGTCTTCATCCGCAATGGTGACATCCTCGCCCTTGCCATCGCGCCATACCGAGCGGGCCAGCCGAGCGAGCTGATCCGCACTCGCTCCGTCAACCGGCAGGCGCGGCGGACCATTGCTTGATCCGAACCAAAGTTCGAAGGCAGAATTGGCGCAGACGAGGCGATTGGCGCGGTCGGTGATGGCGATGGCAACATCGCGCTGTTCAATGGCGGCAACGGTCACGGCCCAGTCAGGCGTTGCGCTGCTCTCTTCCACAGCGGCCGTTTTCGGCATCCGCGCGGAGATAAACACGATCAGCCCCAGCACCACCAGCCCGCCAGCATAGGCAAGCGTGGCCGTCGCGTTGTCTGTGGCATATTGCACCAGCGCCACGCTGGCGAGCACGGCTGCGGCCACAGCCAAGCCGTCCACTACACGCCGCGATTCCTGCAAATTCGCCAAGTTCATTCGGCGGCTTCTATCACCTTCCCACGGCCCGGTCGCCTCACCCACTTGTGTGCAACGACATACCTCCACAGGAAACTGGACAACAGATAGCCAATTGCCGCCGTGACGACTGACAAAACGACAAATCCGAAGGCAGTGACCCCGGCAGTCTGCAACCACCAGCCGAATTGCACCCACCAGCCGTCTTCAAGCGCCGCCTTGGCGCTTTCCATGGTTTCGGGATCAAATTTCAAAGTGAAGCGCCCAACCTTGTTTGCCACCACCAGCCAGAATGGCACGGTGAAAGGGTTGGTGACGAAGGTGATGACCGCAGCGACCGGTACATTGGCCCGGGCAGGAAGGGCGAGGAAAGCCGCGAGAAAAATCTGCCCGATGGGAATGATAAAAGCGGCAAACAGGCCCAAAGCCGCGCCGCGCGGGACTGACCGGCGGGTGAAGCGCCACAGTTCGGACCGACCGAAGCGATGCGCGATAGGCGCAAGCCAACGGTTGCGCTCCATCTCCTTGCGCTTGGGCATTTTCGGCAGCCGCGCCGAAAGCCAATTGATCGCTTTGTTGAACATTGTCTCGCCTGCACACCTATACCCACAGCGCGCTTGTTTGTAAGATGGTGTTAGACGATGAGATAACAATGTCCGCTTAACGACAGACTATTATGAATTTTGTCATTTCCACTCGGTATGGAAAGCGTACACAAGACGACGAAGGATATGTCCATGCAAAAAGACGAAAAAAGGCAACGCCGCGAATGGAAGAGCCCGGTGCTGACCATCCTAGATAGCCAGTGCGACTCGATTGAAGCATTGACGGGTTTTGTAGTGGACGGTCCTACCTTCTCGGATTCGTAACTGGCCTCTATCCGCAAGAAGGCATTCAGCCTTTTTCACGCATCAATCGGGCCTTGTCGCGCTTCCAGTCGCGGTCCTTGATCGTCGCGCGTTTATCGTGCGCTTGCTTGCCCTTCGCCAGTGCCAGTTCGATCTTTGCCCGGCCCTTGCTGTTGAAATAGATCGACAGCGGAACCAGCGTCATGCCTTTGCGCTCCACCGCGCCAAGCATCTTGTTGATTTCCCGCTCATGCAGCAGCAGCTTGCGCGGCCGCTTGGGTTGATGATTGTTGCGATTGCCATGGCTGAATTCGGGAATGTTGGCGTTGATGAGGAAGACCTGCCCGTCCTTCACCTCGGCATAGCTTTCGGCAATAGTCCCCTCGCCCGCGCGCAATGCCTTCACTTCGGTCCCCTGCAAGGCGAGCCCTGCTTCAAAGGTTTCCTCGATAAAGTAATTGAACCGCGCCTTGCGGTTTTCGGCGACGACTTTTTGCTTGTCGAAAGTTGTGGGTTTGGGACGAGCCATGATGCGCGCGATGTAGGGTGCGCCATATGATTTGGAAAGAGCGATAGAGAGCCGGATTGCCAGATAGTCATCGCAAGGCTAGCGGCAATCAAACTTCCGTCGCACCTGGAGGTTTTCCAATGAACGCACACAATTCTTCGCAGGCCAAGCGCGCATGGACGATGCCGACCCTGACTGATGTTGACGGTGCAAAGCGCATACACAGCTTTGTTGGCGGGTTGACCGATGCTTCGCCTACCGACCCGACGACATCCTGAACCGGCTTTTCGGCGACACGAGCTGGAACGCAACTTCGCAGTGCGCCGAGCCTGATGCCTACATCAAATCCTCCGGCAAGGTCGGCGTGTTGAGAATGCCGATAAACCGCTCCCACCGTGCCTCGCTGCTTTCGCCCGCAGCTTCCACCGCATTGCCGATGATCTCTTCGCCAAGGCCGTAATTGATCACATAGCTGCGGTAGGTGTCCATAAATCGTAGTGATTGCTCGGCGCGTTCGCGGCTTTGCAGGCGGTAGCGCATGGAGGCCTCGATCACCTCCTCGCGCTCCATCGTGCCATCGAGATAGGCGGCGGCGAGCGTGTAATAGGCGCCGGACAAGTCGCCGGTCGCCTCGCGCAATTCGTAATAGGCTTCGAGGTCGCTTGCATCCAGTCCCGCCAGCGGAGCGAGCACGTCGCGCTCATATTCCAGCTGGCTGTCGCCCGGAAAGGCCAGCTTCACGCCATATTCCGCGCTACCTTCAGAGATAATCGCGCGCGGGCTGTACAGCGGCAGAAGGGTGTATTCGATCTGGCCCATGGCGTTCACGCGGTCGCGCTCGATCAGCGTCGAATAGACGTGGTGGCCGGGATA
>DFBR01000037.1:0-4134 GCA_002367375.1 Erythrobacter sp. UBA3075
GACCTACTGATTAAAAGTCAGTTGCTCTACCAACTGAGCTAAGGGCCCGACCACGGAGGCGTCACCTAGGGACCGGGCAGGGGATGGTCAAGCGCGCTCTATCGTCGATCAGACTTTGGGTGCCGATTTCATCAACCTCGCTCGCATTTGGCGCAGGGTCAGGCCGGTGATCGGATCGCGCCAGCCGGGTGCGATTTCACTCGCCGGGCCGAGCACGAAATTGCGTGTCCGAAACATTGGGTGAGGGATCAGCAAGTCAGGCACCGCAAACATCCCGCCGCTCCACAGCACGATATCAATATCAATTGTGCGCGAACGCCAGCGCATTCCGCGCCGCCGCCTGCCCAGCCCCTTCTCTATTGCTTGCCCCAGCATGAGCATGGCGGGAGGAGCGCGGAAGGTCTCGACCAGTGCCGCGCCATTAATATAACGGCGCTGCGAGGGGCCGACGGGGACGCTCTGGATCAACCGTGAAGTGGCAAGAAAATGCAGTCCGCAATCTTCCAGATCACCGATTGCTGAGCGGATGACTTCGCGAGGACCGCCAATCGCAGGCACTCGCTGGTTCGACCCGAAGGCGAGCACATATCGATGATATTCCCCGCGCTCGATGTCGCCCGCGGGATCGGCAATATCCGCGGCGCGCTTCATATGTCTTCAGCAATGCGCCCGTAAAGTTGCGGGCGTCGATCACGGAAAAAGCCCCAGCTGGCGCGGTGCTGACGAGCAGCATCGAGATCTAGCGTAGCGGCCAGCACGCCGCTTTCCTGCGCGCCGAATTCGGCCAGCATATCGCCCCATTCGTCAGCGATGAAGCTGTGGCCGTAGAAGGTCGTCCCGTCTTCCGCGCCGCCCTCATGGCCGATACGATTGGCGGCAACCACGGGCATGCAATTGCTCACCGCATGGCCCACCATCGCGCGGCGCCACATGCGGCTGGTGTCCATATCCGCATCCTTGGGCTCTGACCCGATGGCGGTGGGGTAGAACAGCACCTGAGCGCCCTTCAACGCCAGCACGCGCGCGCATTCGGGATACCATTGGTCCCAGCAGATGCCGATACCGATGCGCGCGCCAAAGAGGTCCCACACCTTGAACCCGTCATTGCCGGGGCGGAAATAGAACTTCTCTTCATAGCCCGGCCCGTCGGGAATGTGGCTCTTGCGATAAGTGCCCATCACTTCGCCGTCGGGGCCGATCATGGCGAGCGTGTTGTAATAGTGATGTCCGTCGCGCTCGAAAAAGCTGGTCGGGATCGCCACGCCCAATCGCTTGGCCAAGGTTTGCATCGCCAACACCGAGGGATGCTCCATCACCGGCCGTGCCAGCGCGAAGAATTCATCCCTTTCCTCACGGCAGAAATAGGGGCCGGAGAACAGCTCAGGTGGCAGGATCACCTGCGCGCCGTTGCTAGCCGCCTCCTCTACCAGAGAGGAGACCGCAGCAATGTTTTCCGCCTCGTCATTCGAACCGAGAGGAAGTTGCAGGGCGGCAACGGCAAGCGTGGTCATCAGGCCCGGTCGCTCAGTCCCGCTTGCGGAACAGCAGGGTCATGCGATCAGTTTCGCCGACGGCCATGTATTCCGCGCGGTTTTCGTCGCCGTAACGCAGCGTTGGCGGGAGGGTCCAAACGCCGCCTTCCCAATCCGCCGGATCATTCGGATTGGCGTTGACTTCTGATGTGCCAGCCAGTTCGAAACCATGCAGTTCAAACAGCCGCACAACGTCAGACTGACGCATGTAGCCGCGCGAGCCGCGAGCATCTTCATAGCTCGCATCTTCGGGCGCGCGGTGCTGGACCACGCCGACCATGCCATCATCGGCGAGCAGCGTGCGGATAGCGCGCAGCTCGGCATCGGCGGCATTGCCGTTCATCAGTCCATGGATCGAGCGAAAGACGAGCACGCGGTCCACGGTGCCTGCAACGTCTTCAGGGATTTCGTCGCTTTCGAATGCCATAACATCATCGGCAGAGGCCGTGCCGCTTTCGGCAACGGCAGCGATGAATTGCTCGCCCCAACTTGGCGCGCCTTCTTCACGTTCACCGGAATCGCGGTTGAGCGCCACGTAGTCGCCCTGCGGCGCAATCCATGGCAGCAGCACGCGGGTGTACCAGCCGCCGCCAGGGCCATATTCCGCGACGCGCATGGTCGGCTCGACCTGGAAGAAAGCCAGCGTTTCGGCCGGGTGGCGGTATTGATCGCGGGCGCGGTCATCATCGCGCATTTCCATCGCCAGCACATTTTCGATTGAGTGGCCCTCATGGCCTTCATGGCCGTGTTCATGGGCAGCGGCAGGCGCGGCCAGCGCGACAGCAGCGGCGGCAAGAAGGAGGGGGATACGCATTGAAATTCTCCCGAAATGGTCGTTGCCGAAAGCACTACAGACCATTGCCGGGATGACAAGGCGCGGATTGGTCCCCATCTGTCCTGCAAAGGAGATTTGCGATGGGCGATAGTGTGATTGTGGCAGGCGGCTGCTTCTGGTGCACAGAGGCCGTGTTCAACGATGTGATCGGCGTTCAAAGGGTCGAAAGCGGCTATATCGGCGGCGACGTTCCCGATCCTACCTACAAGCAGATATGCACCGGTACGACCGGCCATGCCGAAGGCGTGAAGGTCACGTTCGATCCCGGCACAGTGAGCTTGCCAGAGATCTATGACATGTTCCTCGGCACCCATGATCCGACCCAGTTGAATCGTCAGGGCGGCGATGTCGGCACGCAATATCGCAGCGCGATTTTCCCGCTTTCGGACGAGCAGCGCAGTGAGGCGGAGGCCGCGATTGGTCGCTGGAATGACAGCCATGATGGGACCGCAGTGACCACCGTGGAAGGTCCTGCGCAGTGGTATCCTGCCGAGGGCTATCATCAGGAATATTGGGAAGGCGAAGGCCAGCGCAATCCCTATTGCATGGCCGTGATCCCGCCCAAGCTGATGAAGCTGCGCAAGAGTTTCGCAGGCAAGGTGAAGTCTTAACGGATTGCCGGATGTGCGGCGACACGGGCGAAAAAGTTAATTGGTTCAAGTGAGATTGAGGTTTTACGCCCTGCCGAGAGCGCAAAACCTCCTCTTCGCGCGCCATGTAACGCGCCACACCGCGCCTGCGTTAACCATTACCGATAAGCTTTTCGGCGGGGCTCTATCCCGCAAATCGCGCAACAAAGAAGCCGTCCATCCCGCCGCTGTCCGCCAGCATTCCCGGATCGGTGCGCAACCATCCCTCTGCCGTGGGGCTGACACCTGATGGTAATTCATCCTTAGTCACTGGATCGGTCTTCAGGTTGCACGCAGCCGCAATATCCTCGCCCTCGTCGGGTTCGAGCGAGCAGACCGCGTAGATCAGTCGTCCGCCGGGCGCGAGCCAGTTGGCGGCGCGCTCCAGCAACTGGCTTTGCAACGTGGCCATCGCCTCGATCTGGCGCGGCCCGATGCGGTGGATGACATCCGGGTTGCGGCGACAGGTACCCGTCGCAGTGCAAGGCGCGTCGAGCAGGATGGCGTCGAACACAGTGTCCGGCTCCCACCCCATCGCATCGGCTTCGACGATATCGGCGGCAAGGCCAGTGCGCGTGAGATTCTGGCGCAGCCGTTCGAGGCGGCGGGAGGAATTGTCGAGCGCGGTGACGTTCCACCCAGCTGCGGCCAGTTGCAGCGTCTTGCCACCCGGCGCGGCGCATAGGTCGAGAGCGCACTTGCCGTCTCCTTGCCCCAAAAGGCGCGCTGGCAGCGAAGCGGCCAGATCCTGCACCCACCATGCGCCGTCATCATAGCCCGGAAGATCTTCCACCCTTGTCCCGCGAGGCAAGCGGCGATTAAGCGATGCGAGACTTGTCCCTCCCAACCCTTCACCCGCATCTTCCGACCGCAGCGACAAATCGAGTGGCGGTGGCTGCGCGATCCCGGCGGCAATCGCCTCGGCCCGCTCACCCCACCGCGCGGCAACTTCGGGAGGGAGTGTCGGTACATCAGGCAGCTTGGCCTCACCGCGCGTCAGCGTTGCGAACACGCCATGCGCCAGTCGCTTGGGACCGCCGGCCAGCAGTGGCAGCGCGGTCGCGACCACGGCGTGGGGCGGCGTGTCGAGCCGCAACCATTGGGCCAGCATCATGCGCAGCACCATGCGCGGCTTGGC
>DFBR01000037.1:4235-7704 GCA_002367375.1 Erythrobacter sp. UBA3075
AGCATCTTGAGCGCAGCCTTGCGTGCGCCGCTTCCAGGGACCGTTTCCATCGCCACGGCCCTTAAGGCCAGTTGCGCTCAAGCGCCAGCCGTCCCATGTTACGCCCATGACAAAACGCGCGACCACACGCCCTGAAGGCTTCACAAAGCCCGCCCACTGGACCAACGATCCAGCTCCAAAGCCGAAAAAAGGCGAAGTCGACGAAAAGCTCAGCCCCACCCGCTATGGCGATTGGGTGCAAAAGGGCATAGCGATTGATTTTTGAAGACAACCAACGAGGATGGGGTTGCCATGGCAAAAATCGTCTCGAAGAAGCGGATCGCAGTGGTCTTTGTTGTTATGGCAAGCGCGACATTTGGTCCGATCATCTTCGGCGCTCTTGGCTCCCTTTTCTGGACTGAACACAGCGAGTATTCGGAAAAGCAAACCCGAGTGAATTTGCTTGTTGATCGAAGTGATCGGATGATCTCCTATTTCAGGCCCGCTCACGAATTGCCGGAATGGGGCCTATTGCACGACCGCAACTATCTGGGAGAGTGCGAAACGCGTGCATTGGGCTACTCTTCTTTTGCCGTGACCCCTGAAGAGAATCATACACTGTTCAATTTGGGTTCGTCTGCCCATGCACAAACGGCGTCCTTGGTGCTGCGCGCCGAGCAGAAACAAAGAATCAGGCGTCTGCCGAGGGTTGTTGTCGGGGCACTAGATGCTTGCATTGGTTCGACGATCATTTCGCCGCTCTGCCGCAGTTTTGTGCAAAGTCGGATTTCGCCGCTCGATGACGAAACCATCGAAGGTTTGCGTACCGAGATCCGCGAGCAAACCGAACAGGATTGGTGTCTGATAAGTGCGGAGATGCAAGAGAATTACGAACAATACCTGCGAGAAAGCTCAGCACCGGGAGAGATAGTCGAAATTCCAGAATTTCAGTTCGAGTATGTTCCTTAAACCCAGCCGCCCAGCTCCCGCCGCACAATCGCTTCGATCATGTCCATGCTCACTTCGCGGGCGTTGAGGCATTCCAGCGCCGCGAACTGCTCGCCGCCGCCTTCGATAAATTCATCGCGGCCCTGCATCGCCAGTTCTTCCAGCGTTTCGAGGCAATCGGCGGAGAAGCCCGGAGCCACGATCGCCATCCGTTTGGTGCCGTTTGCGGCTTCTTCCTTGATCGTTTCGTCCGTCGCGGGCTCGAGCCATTTGGCGGGGCCAAAGCGGCTCTGGAAAGTTGCTTTCATGCGGATATCGGGCCGCGCGAGCGCCTCGGTCAGCAGCCGCGCGGTTTTCTGGCAGTGGCAGTGATAGGGATCGCCCTTTTCCAGCGTGCGCTTGGGCATTCCATGGAAGCTCAGCAACAGCACTTCGGGCGTGAAATCCAGCGCATCCAGCTGTGCGCCAATGTCCTTTGCCAGCGCCGCAATATACAGCGGGTCGTCGTGATAGGGCGGCATGGTGCGCATGGCGGGTTGCCAGCGTTGATTGCGGAGCCAGTCGCCTACTTTGTCGACCACGGTGGCCGAGGTGGCGGCGCAATATTGCGGATACATCGGCGCGATCAGGATGCGCTCGCAGCCCGACGCCTTCATCGCATCCAGCGTCGGCCCAATGGCCGGCTTGCCATAGCGCATGGCCCAATCGACCATCACCGCATCGCCCATCCGTGCCTGCAGCTTCTCGGCCTGGTCGGCGGTGATTGCAGCCAGCGGCGAACCCTTGTCGGTCCACACTTCGCGGTAGGCGGCGGCGCTTTTCCTGGGACGGGTGTTGAGGATAACGCCGCGCAGGATCGGTTGCCACGCAATCGACGGAATTTCGATCACGCGCCGATCAGACAGGAATTCACCCAGATAGCGCCGCACCGCGCCCGTCTCCGGCGCTTGCGGCGTGCCAAGATTGACCAGTAGAACGCCGATTCGTCCGGTCTTTACGGGAGGGTGATCGGCAGGAAGCTGCTGTTCCTGCCCTGAAAACGCGTCGCTCATGCGAGGGCTGATAGCAGCGGCAAGCGGCGAAGGCGAAGGCCTGTTGCGCTATAAAACGCGTTGGCGACCGCGGGGGCGACCGGCGGGACGCCGATTTCGCCCGGGTCGAAGGGTGTCTCTTCACTCTCGACCAGCTCGACCGTGATTTCGGGGCAATCTGCCAAAGTCGGCAGGCCAAGCGCGGCAAGCCGTTGATGCGTCGGCAGGCCCTCATCATATTCGGTGCCGCCGCCCAGCGCCATGGCGAGGCCGAACACCAGCCCGCCTTCGATCTGTTGCAGCGCAATATCGTGATTGACGACGCGCCCGATATTCACCGCTGCATAGATTTGCCGCACGCGCACGCCGCCTTCGCCGGCATTGGCCTGCGCGACCACCGCGATCCGGCCCGTGGCAGCGCCCATATCCATCCTGTGGCAGGCGATCCCCTGACCGCTGCCCCGTCGCCCGCCGTCCCATTCAGCCATGCGCGCCGCGCGTTGCAGAACGTCGGCCATGGGTGCATCCTGCCCAAGCATGGCGATGCGGTAGCTCAACGGCTCGCGCTCGTGGCGCAATGCGATCTCGTCGATAAAACTCTCGCGGAAGAAACAGGTGTAGCCATGCGCACCGCCGCGCATCCGGGCGGTCGGCAAGTCGAGCGCTGCGGGGATGTGCTCCACCACCATCTCGGGGATGGCATAGGATTGCGCGAGCCCCTCGACTGCCATCGGATCGCCTTCACCGGCAGCCTCGTCAATCGCCGCCCAGCTTGCGGTATTGTCGAACAGGCGGCGGCCGAATTCGGGCATGGTCGAGGGTGCGGCAATGCGGGCGCGCAGCCGCTGGATCGCGCCTTCCTGACTCAATTTCACACCCAGCATCGCGGCCACCGGAGCGCGCGGATAGCTGGCGAGATGTTCCTGCCAACGCGACCATGTTAGCTGCACCGGTCGCCCCGCCTCACGCGCCAGCAGAGCGACTTCGATAGCCACCTGATTATCCAACCGCCGGTCAAAACTGCCGCCCGCCGCGACCGGGTAGAGCACGACATTGCCCGCTGACATGCCGAGCGCCTTTGCTGCTGCACTCCGCGCAGCTTCGGGGGCCTGCGTTGGCATCCATAATTCCAGCATGTCATCGGTCAGCCGCGCGGTCGCGGTGGTGGTTTCGAGCGGAGCGTGCAGACCCGGCGACACGTCATAACGCAAGGCGAAGTCGGGCCTGTAATCAGTCTCGCCTGTGCCGCGCGTTTCGACATAGGCGGGCAGCCTGCGCCGGACCGCATCATCCAGTTTGGCGACGATATCGGCGCTTTCCGCCGGACGATTGACTGCAAAGCGCGGGGCGATGCGGCGCAGCGCCTCTTCGGCGGCCCACCAATTGTCTGCCAGCGCCGCGAGCCAGCGCTTGCCGCGCACCAACTTGATCAGCCCTTGCTGCCCGGCGGCGAGGCTGGCGTCGAAATCGAGCAATTCGGACTTGTCCATCGGGCCATGGCGAATGGCAGC
>DFBR01000146.1:0-5243 GCA_002367375.1 Erythrobacter sp. UBA3075
AGTTCAAACGTGCCGCGTTCGCAGTGGAGGAATTTGTTGCTGGTGACGCGGCTGACGGTGCTTTCGTGCATCTCGATTGCCTCGGCCACTTTGGCGAGTGTTAGCGGGCGCAGCTGCGATACGCCCTTGCGGAAGAACCCGTCCTGCTGCTTGACGATTTCGGCCGCCGTTTTCAGGATGGTCTTTTGCCGCTGGTCGAGCGCCTTGATCAGCCAATTGGCATCGGCGAGCTTTTCGGACAGCCAGCTTTTCGCTTCCTTACCCGGGCTACCCTCGCGCATCTCCAGATAATAGCCGCGATTGACCACCAACCGGGGCACGGTGGCTTCGTTCAGCTGAATGTCCCAGCCGTCTTTCCCATCGGCATCTGCGGCTTCGCTGATCAATATATCGGGCACCACCGCCGCGCTTGCCGTGCCGCCGAATTGCAGGCCCGGCTTGGGGTCGTAACTGCGCAATTCATTCAGCATCTCGGCAAGGTCTTCCTCATCCACATCGCAGATGCGGCGGATATGCGCGAAGGCCCCTTTGGCGACGAGATCGAGATTGTCGAGCATCACTTCCATGCACGGATCGTAGCGATCAGCCTCCTTGGCTTGCAGCGCGAGGCATTCGGACAGGCTGCGCGCGCCAACGCCAGTGGGTTCGAGCGATTGGACGCATTCGAGCGCGGCCTCGACATCGGCCAGCGGCACACCCAGCGCGCCCGCAATTTCGCGTAGGGGTGCGGTAAGATATCCCGCCTCATCCAGCAGGTTGATAATGTGCCGCGCGATGAAGGCAGTGCTCTGGTCGGGCGCGGCTGCACCGATCTGCGCTTCGAGGTGATCGGCCAGCGATAGCTCACCGCCTTCGCGGTTTTCGAGGTCAGGGCCGTCCAGGCTCCCGCCGCCCGCCATCTGCGCCGACCAGTCACCCGTATCGCGGTCCCGGTCGAGCGCGCTGGTGTCTATATCGAGGGCGCGGTCGCCTTCGGCAGAGGTCGCATCGCGCGGTTCGGCTTCGGTTGGAGCCTCCCGGTCCTCGGCGCGCAGTTCGCCCGCTTCGAGGAGCGGATTGCTTTCCAGCGCATCGCCGATGAAAGTTTCGATTTCGAGGTTCGACAACGCCAGCAGCTTGATCGCCTGCTGCAATTGCGGCGTCATCACCAGCGATTGCGATTGGCGCAGGTCGAGGCGGGGGCCGAGCGCCATAATCAGATCCGCGCGCCTTCACCCCTCCTCTTCAGAGGAGGGGCAGTGAGACTTGCGAGCTTGCTCGCTAGTCGCAGCGGGGTGGTGCTTGCTGCGAACGCGACCTCGCGGTCGCGCAACCACCCCCGGACCTCTCCTTTAAAAAGGAGGGGAGAGGTGGTGCCAGGCTCAGGTTGAGTGGGGTGGGGGGCGTGCGCAATCACAGCTCGAAATTGTCGCCCAGATACAGGCGGCGGACGTTTTCGTCTGCGACCAGTTCCTGCGGGCTTCCGGCGAACAGCACTTGGCCGCCATAGATGATGCAGGCACGGTCTACGATGTCGAGCGTCTCACGGACATTGTGGTCTGTTATCAGCACACCGATGCCGCGGTCTTTAAGGTCTTTTACGAGGTCGCGAATATCGCTGATGGACAGCGGGTCGATCCCGGCGAAGGGTTCATCCAGCAGCATGATCGAAGGGTTGGCCGCCAGCGCGCGGGCAATCTCGCAGCGCCGCCGCTCGCCGCCCGAAAGCGCCATGGCCGGGCTGCTGCGCAGGCGGGCGAGGCCAAACTCGTCCAGCAACCGCTCCAGCTCTGACGCGCGCGTGGCCTTGTCCGGCTCTACCATTTCGAGCACACAATTGATGTTCTGTTCCACCGTCATGCCGCGAAAAATGCTGGTTTCCTGCGGCAGATAGCCAAGGCCAAGGATCGCGCGGCGATACATCGGCAAACGGGTGACATCGACGCCGTCCATCAGGATGCGGCCGCTATCGGGCCTCACCAGCCCCATGATCGAATAGAAACATGTCGTCTTGCCCGCACCATTGGGGCCAAGCAGGCCGAGCACTTCGCCCTTGGCGACGCTCAATGAGATATCCGACAACACGCTGCGCTTGTCATAGCTTTTGGCGATAGAGACGACTTCCAGCCCGCCTTCGGGCGGCAAGTCCGGGGCGGCATTGGAGGGAGCGTCTGCCATGGTTTGCGCGAGGGCTTCCTCATCCAGAAATTCGTTATCGAGCGCACTCATAACATGTCATCTAGCATGTGGCGGGCGGGTTTGAAGGGTGTTTGGCAAGATTCGTGCATGACTTGTCCCATAATCCCCCATCTTGCTGAACAATGTGTTGCCGCGCTTGTAAAATTGGCAGGAGTTTGAAATACCCTCGAATCGGGATTGGAGAGGAGAGCCACGTGAACGAGGCGCTTTCACACGAGCCGGCCACGCAAGAGAGCGCGGTTCCACAAACGGATACAGGTGTCGATTGGCGCCGCAAAGTCAGCGACCATGTCGCATTCGGCCTGCTGGTCTATACCGGCCTGCACATCTTTCTGACCATGAAAGAGCTGAAGACGGGCGTCGGTTCGGTGCTGCCCTATTTTGCCCTGATCGTGCTGGTTGCTGCTATCGTCCCGGCGTGCCGCTGGGTTGAGATGCGCTGGGAACAGCTGTCCGATTCCGAAGCCAGCGATCCTGATCTGGCGCCGGTCTTCCGCAGGGAAATGATTCTGCTGTGGTGTGCTGCCATCGGCCTGCCAATTGCGCTGACTTTCGGCTTTAAAGGCTTGGCTGCACTTTTTTGAACCGCGCTGTTCTGAGATTTTCGCGCTAGTCAGAGATATTACGTGCAAACGGGCCGCAGGCCCGCAAACCCTCTCCTGCAGGCGAGGCAGAGCGGTAAGTGGCGGATGAGCAGGGCAACGACCTGCTTGATAGAAGCAGGCCGGTGGAGTGGGCGATTCTAGACCACCAATTCTCTGTTGGATCGCGGACTTTTAAGAGATGCGATTCTGCCGTCACCGATAGTGGATTTCAAAAGTCCCACTTATTCGCCTGCGTCGTGAAAGAATCCATCGATATAGAATGGATTCCGAAGTAAAGATGTGAAAAGCCTTCGAAAAGATGCCCGGAGAAATGCGTTGGCGGCTAGCCGTTGAGAAGCATTCGCGTGTCCGATGACTTAAGCAGCACTCGACTCATCCCAACACACTTGCCTGATGCGTGGCCAGGAGCTTATCCTTTGATCGAAGCGACTCGCGATTCAGTTAGTTCAGAGTGTCACTTCACTTGGGGGGGATTGAGCATGATTAACATCGAAACTGGCGCAGGCGGCCGAGTATATCAAATCTGGAAGCAGCAGCAGGCGAGTTCATGCGGCGTTGCGAGCTGTTGGATGGCGCGCGGCATCGCCCGCCAGATGAGTTTTGCAGAAAACGAGTGGGACCTTGCCGTCCGGATGTTCTCAGGTGCAGTCAACTCCTCGCTCGCTGCGGCAAACAGCATTCCGGGCGGCCCGATGACGGTAGACGCACGTGGCTATCCCAATGCTACCGAAGCCCAGATCACAAGTGACTTCAGTACGCTAATCTCTGTTGGCGGATTGACCGATAGCGAACTTGGTAGGGCGCTTCAAAACGAAGGTCTGACAGCGCAAACACGCAGCAACGGCGGCCAACCCTGCAGAATTATCCATGATAGGATCGCCGTTGATAAACCGGCGATCTCGCACATTGTCTGGCCCAGTGTGGCAAACGCGCCGGGCGGAGGACACTATGTGGTCGTTGGCCGTTGCACCCGCAGACACGTCACATTTCTCGACCCATGGACCGGCCACGTTATGGAAAACCCGAACAATGGCCGTTTTCGAGGCGGGTCCGGCAACGGAACCATAGTTGCCAACATCTATGTGAGTGCTTGATCGAGACTAGGTGTCGATGCGGCGAGGGCTAGAAAACCAGATCCGCAGCGGAGTTGTTTCCAGCCACTTCGGGAGAAGGCTTTATCCCTTCGCCCGCTCAATCGCCTCAATCACAACCTGCTTGGCCTCGGCAGCATCGCCCCATTTGCCGATCCGCACCCATTTCTCGGCTTCGAGATCCTTGTAGTGGGTGAAGAAGTGCTCAATCTGCGCGAAGATAATGCTCGGCAAATCCTTGGTCTCGGCGACATCGGAGTAATAGGGGAAGGTCGTGTCCACCGGCACGCAGATCAGCTTTTCATCGCCGCCATGCTCGTCTTCCAGATTGAGCACGCCGATGGGGCGCGCACGCACCACGCAGCCCGCGATGAAGGGCGAACGGGCAATCACCAGCGCATCCAGCGGGTCGCCATCGGGTGACAGCGTGTGCGGGACAAAGCCGTAATTGGCCGGATAGCGCATCGGCGTGTGCAGAATGCGGTCGACAAACAATGCGCCCGAAGGCTTGTCGAATTCATACTTCACTGGTTCGCCCCCGGTGGGGACTTCGATGATGACATTCAGGCTTTCCGGCGGATTGTCGCCCGTCGGGATATGTTCGATACGCATGGATGCTGCTCTCTTATAATTGCGGTGCCGGCCCGACTCCCCCTCCCAGCCACCCGATGATCCCACCGGCAGCCTATCGGGTGGCTGGGAGGGGGAGTCGGGCTGGAGCCGAAGCCAGCCTGAGGCTGGAAAATGTGCCGCGCGCCTAGCGGAAAGCCTATGCATTGGCGAGAGGGGATTTGCCATTGCGACATAGGTCGGTAAGGGCTGCCTCTATGGCAAAAGGCAATACACCCAAGGCAATTCGCGGAACGCAGGACATTTTCGGTGCTGATGCGGAGGCGTTCGCCTTCGTGGCCGAGACATTTGAGCGGGTGCGCAAGCTGTATCGCTTTCGCCGCGTGGAAATGCCGGTGTTTGAAAAGACCGAAGTGTTCAGCCGCGCGATTGGCGAGACGACCGATGTTGTTTCCAAGGAAATGTACTCGTTCGAGGATCGCGGTGGGGACTCGCTGACGCTGCGGCCCGAATTCACTGCCGGGATCGCGCGCGCCTATCTCACCAATGGCTGGCAGCAGCACGCGCCGTTGAAGGTCGCAACGCACGGGCCGCTGTTCCGTTACGAGCGCCCGCAAAAGGGCCGCTATCGTCAGTTCCACCAGATCGACGCTGAGATTATCGGCGCTGCCGAACCGCAGGCTGATGTGGAATTGCTGGCGATGGCCGACCAGCTGCTCAAGGAATTGGGCATCGAGGGCGTGACACTGCACCTCAACACGCTGGGCGATGGCGACAGCCGCGAGGCATGGCGCGCGGC
>DFBR01000146.1:5284-5646 GCA_002367375.1 Erythrobacter sp. UBA3075
TATTTCAGCGCAGTGAAGGGCGAGCTTTCGGAGGATTCGCAGGAGCGGCTGGAAAAGAATCCGCTGCGCATTCTCGACAGCAAAGACCGCCGCGACCAGAAATTCGTTGCCGATGCGCCGAAGATTGATGCGTTTTTGTCCGATGAGGCGAAAGCGTTTTTCGAGGCCGTGACCAGCGGGCTGGATGCGGCTGGTGTGAAATGGAAGCGCGCCGAAAGCTTGGTGCGCGGGCTGGATTATTACCGGCATACAGCGTTTGAATTCATTCCCGATGAAGGCTCGGCGGCGGCAGACGCTTTGGGTTCGCAGAGCACTATTCTGGGCGGCGGACGCTATGACGGGCTGATGGAAAGCCTCGGCGG
>DFBR01000145.1:0-250 GCA_002367375.1 Erythrobacter sp. UBA3075
CGGTGAAAGCGTGGGGCATTGAGGAGTGGGTGCGGTCGGTTCGGAATGCTGGCCGTGGTCCGCGCTCGGTATAGCGGAGACTTCCGACAAAAACGCCATCCGTGCCGCCTATGATGCGAAGCGCGAGGCGCTGGATGGCGGCGGCTCGATATCGGCCTTTGCCGATCTGACAGCGGCACGCGAGAAAGCGCTGTTCTTCGCTTCGGAGCTGCAACGAGAAGCTGGGCGAAGCGCTGAGGCCGAAGTTGAC
>DFBR01000145.1:344-833 GCA_002367375.1 Erythrobacter sp. UBA3075
CGAACCCGAACCCGAACCCGAACCTGCTTTTGATTATGTTCCTGGCGGGCGCTTCGCCGACGCGGCTGATGAATTTGAGGATTTGCCGCCAGGCTATTCGTCAAGAAATGACGCTTTGCACGAGGACTTTTGGGTTTCGAATGGCAGGGCTGGCGATGACCCAGTCACACGCTTCTTCAGCCACTTTTCTTTTGAGAAGCGAGCCGCTTGGGGAATTCTTGGTCTCGTGTTTTTTCTTGCGTTTTGCAGTCATTAGCCGTGGCTTTCTGGCGATTAGCTATGGTCCTGAATGCGCAACGGGAACGCGCAGACAACGAGCGCGCAGTTGAGACGTGACCGACGCCGCCGTCCCTCCTGAAATCACCGACTGGTTCGCCGGCCGCGGCTGGCGGGTGCGGCGGCATCAGGCGGAAATGCTCAGTGCGAGCGATGCGGGCAAGCATGCCATGCTGGTGGCCGACACCGGCGCGGGCATTCCCGCAGTACGCC
>DFBR01000145.1:994-3596 GCA_002367375.1 Erythrobacter sp. UBA3075
AAATCACGAAGGGGGTAATTATGGACAAATTTTCATTCGGTGATCTTTTCCAGTTCGAAAAGATGGTGGCACCTGTTGTCTTGAAGATCGTGTATTGGCTGGGGCTGGCGGGTATCGTTATTTATCTGCTCATTGCCATCGCCGGCGGTCTTTCCATGATGGATTACAGCGCGGCGACCGGCTTGGGCACGATCCTGCTGTCCATTGTTGGGGCAGCCTTTGGTGTGCTGTTCTGGCGCATCATGATCGAAGTCTACATGGTGCTGTTCGGCATCCATGAACGTCTCGGCGAAGTCCGTGATAGCATGAAAGCGAAGGACGAGGACACTCCTGCAGGCTAGCGTTTGTCCATCGTCGTGGCAGATGCTTGACGGGAACTCCCAGACAATAAGTGCGCTGTTGAGATGTGACGGACGCCGCCATCCCTCCTGAAATCACCGACTGGTTCGCCGGCCGCGGCTGGCGGGTGCGGCGGCATCAGGCGGAAATGTTAGCTGCGAGCGATGCGGGCAAGCATGCCATGCTGGTGGCCGACACCGGCGCGGGCAAGACGTTGGCGGGGTTCCTGCCGACGCTGGCCGATTTCTGCCCCTCGCGCATCGGCGATGGCGCAGCGCCCGATGGCCTGCACACGCTCTACATCTCGCCACTCAAGGCGTTGGCGCATGATGTGCAGCGCAACCTCATTAAGCCGGTTGAGGAAATGGCGCTGGACCTGCGGATAGAGACGCGCAGCGGCGATACCTCCTCCGACAAGAAAAAGCGTCAGCGCAGCAAGCCGCCCAATGTCCTGCTCACGACGCCCGAGAGCCTCTCGCTGCTGCTGAGCTACCCTGAAAGCTTCGATCTATTCGCCGGTCTGAAGCGAGTTGTGGTCGATGAGATTCACGCATTCGCCACCCAGAAGCGGGGCGACCTACTGGCGTTATCACTGTCCCGCTTGCAGGCCATCGCGCCCGATATGCAGCGCGCGGCACTGTCGGCTACCGTTGCCGATCCCGAAGCCTTCGCAGCCTGGATTGCACCTTGGGGTGATATGGATGAAGTCGAATTGGTGCAGGGCGAACATGGGGCCGAGCCGGAGGTCGAAATCCTGTTGCCCGATGAGGAGCGCGTACCTTGGGGCGGCCATGCGGCGACATGGTCGATTCCGCAGATCTACGAACGCATTCGCACAAACAACACGACGCTGGTGTTCACCAACACGCGTTTTCTGGCCGAATATATATTCCAGCACCTGTGGGATGCGAATGACGATAATTTGCCTATCGGCATTCACCATGGCTCACTGTCCAAGGAGGCGCGGCGCAAGGTTGAAGATGCGATGGCGCGCGGCGAATTGCGCGCACTGGTTTGCACCGCCAGCCTCGATCTGGGCGTGGATTGGGGCGATATTGATCTGGTGGTGCAAATGGGTGCGCCCAAGGGTTCTAGCCGCCTGCTGCAACGCATTGGCCGCGCCAATCATCGGCTCGACCAGCCCAGCCGCGCGCTGCTGGTGCCGGGCAATCGTTTCGAGTTTCTCGAAGCAACCGCAGCGATGGAAGCGGTGGATGAGGGCAAGCGCGATGGCGAAGATTTTCGCCCCGGCGGGCTCGATGTGCTCGCCCAGCATGTGATGGCCTGCGCCTGCGCAGCTCCGTTTGAGGAACGGACATTGCTCGCCGAGGTGCGTTCCTGCTGGCCCTATGCGCAGGTCGATGATGATGTGTGGAGCCGCGTGCTCGAATTCGTCGCAACCGGCGGATACGCGCTGCGGGCTTACGACAAATTCAAGCGAATAACGCGTGAACCTGATGGCACGTGGCGGCTCACGCATCCGGAGCAGGCGCATCGCCACCGGATGAATGCGGGCATCATTATCGACGCCGAAATGCTCGAAGTGCGTTTCCGCAATGGCCGATCTCTGGGCCGGGTGGAGGAGCGCTTTGCCGCTTCGCTCCGCCCCGGTGACACATTCCAGTTCAGCGGCGTGAATGTTGAAGTGGAACAGCTCAAAGACATGGAGCTGATCGTCCGGGCGAGTGCGAAATCGGCGATGATTCCGTCCTATGGCGGGCTGCGGCTGCCGCTCACCACCCATCTGGCAGACCGGGTGCGCGCGCTGCTGACCGATCGCGCGGGCTGGGCGCGCTTTCCCGATGACGTGCGCGAATGGCTGGAAGTGCAGGATTGGCGCAGCCAGATGCCGGGGCCGGACAATCTGCTGGTGGAATGCTTCCCCCACGCCAAGCGCCATTACACCGTTTATTACACTTTCACCGGTTGGAACGCGAACCAGTCGCTCGGGATGCTGATTACCGCGCGGATGGAAGCGATGGGCCTGATGCCGGGCGGTTTTGTAGCGAATGATTACTCGCTGGCCGTGTGGGGATTGAAGCCGGTGGAAGACCCTCGCCCGTTGCTCTCACCCGATATTCTGACCGACGAGTTCATCGATTGGGTGCAGGATTCGCACCTGCTGCGCCGTGCTTTCCGCGAAGTTGCGGTGATCGGCGGGCTGGTCGAGCGGCTGCATCCCGGCCACGGAAAGTCTGGGCGCAAGAGCGGGCGGCAAGTCACCTTCAGCACCGATTTGATTTACGATGTGCTGCGCAAATAC
>DFBR01000145.1:3759-4791 GCA_002367375.1 Erythrobacter sp. UBA3075
CAGGATGACGAGTTGCTGCTGGAGGCGGAGACGCTGGCAGGCGCGGCGATGCGGGTTGAGGAGTTGCCGGAGGGTTTAGGGCCAAACTGAGTCGAGGTAGGCTTCGGGATTTGAGCACGCTGGTGGGTTTGGGAGCGGCTCAATATCGTCCACTTCCAACATCACGATACTGGTGCTGAGCAGGTAGCTGGCCGTGTCAGAGTCAAAATTCCGGTGCTCCTCCAGTCCGCCAAAGCAGAGCTTCGTTACGCCGCTCTTTCTAGTTAGGTAGAGCACTCTCGCCGAGAGATCGTAGCTGGCCTCCCCATCCGGGATGAAGACAATTTCTGGCTCAATCATTTGATACAAACCGTGGTGTATCTGCTCTTCGAGTTGGTCAATTGTGACCGGCACACCATTCCATTCAATGCTGCCATCGGCCTTGGGTGAAAGAGTGTGTCTTGGTTCGCCGGTTGATTCGCGCCATTCAAGCATTTGAGTTGTTGGAAGGTCTAAAGTGAAAGCGTGAGTACGGTTTGGTATGTCTACCCAGACAAGCATCCCCGCGATCAGAAAGACCACGACCGCCACCACATCATACCGGCACCGCCAGACCGGCTCGCCATGATCGTAGGGTAGGCGCGGCGCCGGGCGGGGGGCATTACTCCGCATCAAACACGCGATGCTCATGCGTGTCAGCGAAGGCGAAGCGGTCGATATTGGCCTCGCCGACGAGGTGGATCACCTGTACCGCATCATCGTAGCTGGTGTTGGCGTCGGGATCGAAGCGGATGACCGGTTCGGCCGGGTCAGCGGCCGTAAGGGCGAGGCGCGATTGGAGTTCCGGGCGGTCGACCGCTTCGCCATTCCACAGCACGGTACCTGCCTGGGTAATGGACAGCGCGATGCGGATCGTCTCGTTGGTCTCACCGCCGCGCGGCAGATCAACCTCTACTTGATGGGTGGCGATGGGGATCGAGAGGATCAGCATCACGAGCAGCACCAGCAGCACATCGATCAGCGGTGTGATGTTGAGCTCGCTCATCGGTTGCG
>DFBR01000086.1:0-5371 GCA_002367375.1 Erythrobacter sp. UBA3075
AAGGCTGCCCTGTCCGCTGATCCCGGCATCGCTGAGGAATTGCGCGCCTGCGGCATCGGCGCTGGCTTCCTGCGTGCGGCTGAAAGAGAGGAAACTGCCCATCGCCGCCTGCTGGCCTGCTGCGAGCACACCCATTGCCGCCTCGCCTCCGCCAGCGAGCGCGGCGGCTGCGGCGAGCAGTGCGGATAGGAGAGTGATGCGCGTTGCATTGCCTGCGCCTTCAGAAAAACGGTTGATATGGCCGCCGGTAATGTGGCCCAGCTCATGCGCCAGCACGCCTTGCACTTCGCCTGCATCATCGGCTTCGTTGAGCAGGCCCGAATGCACGAAGATCCGCTGTCCGCCAGCGACAAAGGCGTTGATGGAATTGTCATTCACCAGCACCACTTCGACCGCGCCTTCACCGAGGCCAGCGGATTCGGCAAGCGGATCGACCATGTCCTGCAACAGCTCTTCGGTCTCGGCGTCACGTAGAATGCTGATGCCTTGCGCCGCGACAGGCTGGGAGACCATCGCCATAACAGCAACGATCGCGAGCAGATTTGCCATGAGGCGGGCCAGATATCTGGCAGGACGGAGAGTGGTGAGGCGAGTCATATCCCCCACGCGTAGCGCCTCATGCGCTGAACGGAAACTGAAGATCAGCCCACATCGCTCTGTCTGGCTGCCGCTTCCTTGGCAGTTTCGACCTTTTCAACCGTGCGCACGATCTGTTCGGTCGCACCACCAGGGGCAAAGCCAAGTTCGCGCAGGAATTCGGCGCCCTGCGCATAGCTCGCGCCCGACCAAAGCGGCACGCCAGCCGCTTCGATCAGGGCTTTGGCCGCCTGTTCCTCAGGAGAGAAGGCCTCTCCCGCGACCTGCCGCAGGAAGATTGCTGCGATGCGGCCGGGGTGGGTTTCCACAGCATGGGCAAAGGCGGGCAGGTCGCCCTGCGTATCATCACCGATCAGCGCAAATTGCATCGCCGGATACATTGTCAGGATCGAAGCGATTGCCGCTTCCTTATGCGCCCCATGGCTGCTCCCACCCAGCGTTTCGCGGTTGAAGCCCCAAGTACGCAGCATCAGCGGGCCGAGCGGCAGACCCTTCAGCCGTTGGAATGCGACCAGATAGGAAAACAGGTTCCACGGGCTGGAGGAGATGTAGAAAAACGGGCGATGCGTTGCTGGCATCAGCTCGGCGGCGTGCAAATCGTCCTCTGCCTTGACTTGGCCACCGCCCAGCGCATCAAAAAAATTGTCAGCTTGCGGCACGGCGATGCGTTCATGCGGCAATTGCGCGAAGACCCGCTTCCAATTGCGCACGATCTTGCGCGGACTGCCGGTAATGCCGGTTTCGATAATCGTGTCGTCAATGTCGGAAATCACCGCCAGCGTGCTGTCCGCACCCGGCGTCAGAACATGCGCATCAACGCTTTGCGGGCCCTCGCTGTTGATCCAGTGCAATTGCGCGACTTCCCACATGGGGTAGTCGGGCAAGTCCCATTCGGGTGACAGGGGAAGGTCGAAATGAACGAGGCCCGCGCGGTCGGTTGTGGCAGCGTGATCGATCAGTGGTCCGTTCGGCCCCTCAATCGTGAGTCGAACAGCGACGCCTTCGACTTTGCGGCTGGCGAATTGCGCCATCATCGTGCGCAGTGCGTGCCAGCGGGAGCCTTCGACAAATGCTGCCGGAGCAGAGCGCAATGCGCGCGCGGTCAGCACCAGTCGCCCGGCGCTCCGATAGCCGAAATAGGGTTGCAGGCGTGTGGCGATTTTGCGCGAGAAAACCATGCGATCAGCGCTAGCCAATCATGCACGACTTGCCCACAGCTTTGCCGAATGGATCAGCCGATCAGGCTACGCGCGGCCTTTTCAAGCAGCCCAGCGTTTTCAGGAACTTCACCCAGAACCACGACTTCGCCAGCCTCGGTCCGGCGGACCATGACAAGCGCGAATTCCTCACCCTCGGCGGCCACCGATTCGAACCCGCGCGGTTCAATCGTGCGCAGCTTCCTGGCGGTAGTCTTGCGCGGACCTTTGCGGGCGGCGCGAGGAGCAGCACCCTTGGCGGCGCGGCGGAAAGCGCGTTCTTCTGCGACCACGCCTTTGAGGCCACCCTCAGCCTGCGCAAGATGCTCACCCAGCGTGCCTTGCGCAATGTCATGGCGCTTCGCATAGGTCAGCACGGTGGCATATTCAGTAAGCCGGGTCTTATCGTAATCGACACCAAACACGAGCTTCACGACCGGAGTCATCGGTGCGCGCTGCTGCATCGCGATGCCCGCATCTTCCAGCAGTTCGGCAAAATCTTCGGGCGCAGCATGGGCAGCAATGGCAAAGTCCCATGCGCGGCTGACAGCATCATACAATGCGCTGCGGGTACGCTCTTCGCTGGTTGTCGCACGCTGCGCCGTTTCGCGCGCGGCGGCGAGCCAATCGGCAAGCTCGACCGGAGCCATTTCCATGGCTGAGGGAAGCATGTCTTCTTCTTCGTCGAAATCGGCAAGCGGAGCCGGCCCGGATACCGCGTCAGCCGAGAGGCCGCATTGCCCAGTCAGATCGAAGGACGGACGCGGCGCGATATCGCTGCCGGCATTGTCCAGGCTGGCGGGTCCGTCGGCCCAGTCGGTCAGATCATTGCCACGCGGCTGGCGTTCGCCATGGGCGAGGCTGTCATCCAGCGCCTGATCGATTTCGAGCAGCAGCTGGTCTGCGGAGCGGGCATCAGCCATCTCTTTCCAGTTGATGACGCCATAGATGAAATCAATCGTCTCATCATTGCTGGAGAACGGCAGCAGGATGCCGCGATACAGGATCGTGGCCCCGGCATTGTTTACGAATTCAGCTTCGAAGCCGATTGGCGACTGGTTCGCCAAAATTTGCATGTAATGATCGGTGATGCGCGACAGGAGCGAACGCGGCGGCACTTGCGAAAGGTGCTGCGGCGGTTCGTCTACGTCAGTGCATTCGGCTGCCAGCAGATCACCGATATAGGCAATGGCCGGGTCTTCGCCATCAGTCGAGAAATCGAGCAGCACGCTGTTCGGGCCGAAATCGGGCAGCAAAGTGGGATCGAGATCGTCGATGGTGGGGAAATTGCGGTCTTCCAGCAGGCTGGCCCAGAAATTATACGCGCGCACCTGCATCCGGCGCTCATCATTGCCGATCGCCGGTGGCGGACCGTCGTCGACCGCATCGTCTTCATCCTGCACATCGGCGTCGAGCGTGCTGAATCCATCCAGATCCAACGCGTCGAGCGCATCGATATTGCCGCGCAAACTGTCCATGCCCAAAAGCCTTTCCCTGGGTTGCAGGGACCCTTTTGGCGCGACGTGGTAAATTTTCCGTGAAGTTGCGCCGGGATTTGACCGAAATCGTCACATTGTTGGCATCGCGCCCCAGAAGGGCGGCAAACACCCGTTCTCGAACATATTACAGCATGTAGCGCATACGGATGGTTTGCCGGCTCGATTCACCGCCTACCGTAAAGGCCGCATCATCGAAATCGGGTGGACCCATGCGCACCCGCGCATCACGGGAAAAGCCAAATCCCTCGGTCGGCATCATGCCCAAAGCGCGGTCGGCGCGGCCATTATCATTTTCGTCATGTAGCAGGGCAATCGCATAGGTGCCCGGCGCGACATCGGTGAAATGCAGCACGGTCGCTTCGCCCGCAGGAACCACTACGCGGTAGCCCTGCTCGGCATCCTGGCAACGCGGAAAGCGCTCTTCATCGCGCGTCATGCAGGCGCGCACGACACCTTCGGTGTTGCGCAGATTGGTGATTTCCACCGTAATGTCAGAGCCGGTCGTCTCAGCCTGAAGCGGTGTAGTGAAAGCAGTAGCAGCCAGCGCTGCCATCAGGGCCGTATTGCGGGCTGCCCCAGTCCTTTGTCGGTTTTGCACAAATGATCCCAAAATCTGAAGTAGAGGCCGTAATTGCAGCGATATTCGTCATGGTGCCGCTGGTGATGGCTGGCTGTTATCAGCCAATTGCCTGCTGACGAATGAACAAGCCAGCGCGGAAACATCTCCCAGCCCATATGATTGGTGACGCCCATCACCGTCATGATGACAAGAACCATGGCTAGCATAGAGATGTGAATCGGGATGAGGAACACCAGCGCCGGGATGACGATGGCACCCGTCAGCGCCTCTATCGGATGAAAGCTCATCGCGGCCCAGGCTGTAGGTGGGCGGCTGGCATGGTGGACAGCATGGGCCACGCGAAACCATTTGGGCTGATGCATCAGGCGGTGGGTCCAGTAGAACCACGTGTCATGCGCAAGCAGATAGAGGGCCAGCGACAACGGCAGATACCACAACGGAAAACTGCCGATATCGGTATAGACGCGGGTCCAGCCGTGGTTGTGCCAGCCCCAGGCGACTATGCCAGCAGGCGCGCCATAGATCGCTGCCGAAGTGAGAGACCAGAAAATTTCCTTGCGGATTTGCGGGGCGAGCCCGTCATACAGGCCGGGCCGCAAGCGCGCAGTGGCCCAGGCGAACAATCCGCTCGTCGCCAGATAACGCAGCGCAACAATGGCCGTCATGACGAGCGCGGAAAGGAGGATGGCAGTGTCCATGTCAGCCCGCTTTATGCCGTTTGGGTGAAGAAAGCTCCACCCTTCACTTCTCAACCGGCCAGATCGCCGCCCCAATTGGCGCATTGCGGGTCCGCGGACACAAGCTGGCGGCGCATCGAAGTGCGCGCCAGCCGCTCAACTTCGACCCGCCGCCGCGCGGCGGCCAGCGGATGGCTGGGGGCAGGGCGGACGATTTCCGCATCATATTCGTCGGCCACGATAACGCCGCAGCAATCGGGCCGGTAATCCGCGCTGTCGAGGATCTTGCGATCCAGCTCTGGCGGCAGGCCCCAGTAAAAGCGGTCGCAAAAATCAAGATAATCGGGCCATTTGCCATCACCGAGCAGATCGCCACGCGCGGTTTTGACCTCCACAATGACGATCTTGCCCTTCGCATCGATCCCCATCAGATCCGCCCGCCGCCCGTTGCGCAGCGGCATTTCAGTGAGCGCCCAGATGCCGTTGCGCGCAAACAGGCGGCCAATTCCGCGACACACTGCGCGCGAACGCAGAGCGAATTCGTCGGGTGTTTCGGCAGGAGGGCTGAGCTGGGCTGTGAGCGAATCAGGCATGACGCATGATAGGAACGAAATAAGAACACCGTCAAGCGATGAGATGCACCGAGGCGAGTCAGGCGCCTGAGCAGGTGGGGGGCCGCGATTCCGCGCCGCGTTCCGGCGTCAGTAAGGCGACAAGCGCGGCGTATGTAGCGATAAATTCCTGCCGCAGTGCCATGGCGGCAGGCTGGCAATCCGCCCCGCGCGCCTGCAGTGCCAGCAATGTCGCAAGCCCCGGCTCCAT
>DFBR01000086.1:5391-6444 GCA_002367375.1 Erythrobacter sp. UBA3075
GGCCATCGCAGCCACAGCTTTGCCCGCATCGGACAACACCGCCACCCGCAGTTCGGCCATCGTGACATTGGCAAGATTGCTACAAGTCTCTGCTGCCAGCAGATCGGCGAATTCAGGTGTGGTGGCATTCATGCCGCCAACGATAGGGTGGCAAGCCTTGCCAGATCGTTAGCTTCCGCAAGAATAGGAAAAAATGGTGCACCCGGCGCGATTCGAACGCGCGACCTCTGCCTTCGGCAGCCGGTACAAAAGGGGCGCGCCAGACTACGAAAAGTTCCTCTAAGTTACTGTTTTATAGTGACGTAATTTGCATGCAGTTTGCGCTGACATAACCGAATTTACGCCTTGATTTTCATCCGTTTGCTTACGTCACGCTTACGCGAAATCGGGGTTCTGAAACGGAGAACGCCATGCCCAAACCAACACTGATCGATAAGTGCGCTACAATTTCCGCAGCGATCGGCGTCCTGTCAAAGCTGGAGAAAACCTCCTCTGGCGCAGCCCCCAGATCCTCCAGCAGGACCGAAGCGATATCTTCGTAAGGCAATGGCGCCACATTATCCTACAGCTTTGCCAGGGCGCCTGTCCATTTAGGGCCGAGCAGATCGTCCCGAGTCGCCAGAATCTGACCAAGCTCGACTGCGACAGGGCCAAGGTCCTGCAAGAGTTCAACCTGTGATTCAGGACGCGTCGGCTAAGGGTCGGCATTGGCGGTGCGATCAATGCCCAACCGAGCAGATACCCCGCGCCAGCCATGCTGGGCGAACTTACGCGCTGTACTGGAGGCGGACCAATTCTCCCTGGGGTTTTGTGTCCTCCGACAATCCGCCTTATCCTTTCGCCGGACAAGATAAAGAATTTGGCCGGCAATGGCCGCTTTGCCTTCAAGTCCCAATCGCAGACCAGCCTATCTGCGCAAGACATTGAAACCATTCGGTTAGCTTCGGCGGGGTCTGTAGGCAGCAGGGTTCCATACAATCTGCAAACAGGCGTTCAGCTTCCCTCGACAGGATTTTCCCAGCCTAGGCCCAACGATTTCTGGATCGCTATATA
>DFBR01000086.1:6501-11589 GCA_002367375.1 Erythrobacter sp. UBA3075
TCTGTATTGTGCTTCGGCCTCGATCTGCCCCGCCTCGGCCTGGTCGATGCCCGCAGCAGTCCGCCCGAAATCGAGGAAGCCCCACTGCAATTGCGGCACCGCGATGGCCGAAAGATTACTAAGGTCGAACACATCGGAAAGGGAGGTACCCCCGATCCCGAGAATGCCCATAAACGAAATCTTGGGGTAGCGCGCCGCCTCTACCACACCGATCCGTGCTGTGGCGGCGGCGATGTTTCGTTCCGCAGCACGTATGTCGGGTCTCCGTGCGATGAGCGATGCGGGATCGCCGATGCTCACCTGCTCGGGCGGAAGCGGTAACGGCGCTGGGCCTGCGAGGAAATCATCCAGGGTTCCGGGGGCTTGCCCGACGAGAACCGCCAAGGCGTTGAGATAGATCGCCGCATCAGCTTCTGCCGCCGCAAGATCGGCGTTCAAAGACTGAAGAATGTTATTCGCCTGACCTACCGGGAACGCGGCGATCGTGCCCTGCTGGAAACGCTGGATCACCAATTGTAGGCTTTCCTCTTGCAAGGCCACTTGCTGGCGCAGCAATTCGATACGCAATTGGCGCTCGCGCAAGGCAACATAGGCGTGTGCGACCTCGGCCGTCAGCTGAACTTGGGCATCGGCTGCAGTGGCGACAGAACCAGCTGCGAGCGCATTGGCTGCTTCGATAGTTCGCTGCTGACCGCCTGCCAGATCGATCTCCCAATTGGCGCTGACCCCCAGATTATAAATGCTGAGCGTGGAGTTTTCCTCATCGCTCTCGGGCCCGCCTTGGGGCGGCCCGCTATCCGACTGAATATCCAGTCCCGGCACTTCGGCTTGAATGCTCGTCGCTTGGGCGCCAGCCACCGGCCAGCGATTGGCACGTTCCTGTCGCACCGAAGCGCGGGCCTGCGTGACCCTTGCTTGCGCAGCTTCAAGTCCCGGATTGTTGGCAATTGCCATTTGCTCGAGATCGGTCAGTACAGGATCGTCGAGTGCGACCCACCATTCGGCAAGTAAAGGCGCGGTGGAGGACACTTCGGTGGTCTGTCGAGCGAAAGCGCCCTCGGGCATTCCGGCTCCCGCAATGTCCGGAGGACCGGCATAATCAGGCCCCACAGTGCACGCTGACAGGAAGGCCAAAACCAGCAGGGGTGTGATTGGATTTTTCATTCTTACCTCAATGCATGCTCAAGGATACTTCGCCCCGAAGCGGACGAAGGAAGAGAGCCAACGGTACCGTCGCAAGCGCGGCGAGGCCCATGACCCAGAAAATGTCGTTATATGTCATGATGAACGCCTCTCGCTGGATCATACCACCCAGCGATCGCATCGCGGCCTCTGCGCTACCGAGTGCGTGCGTCAAACCATCAAGATAGTCTTGAAGTCGCGGATCGTTGCGCGAAAGTGTTTCCTCCACCCGCCTGCTATGCAGCCACATCCGCTGGTCCTGAAACGAAGCCAGCGCCGCGAGAGCAAAGGACCCACCCAGATTTCGAGCAGCGTTGAAGATTCCCGACGCATCGCCGGCATCTTCCTTGGCGACAGATGCGATGGTGGCCTGGTTGAGGAACATCATGGTCAGAATCATTCCGACCCCGCGTATGAGTTGGCTTTCAATGAACACCGCACCACCCGATTCCGCAGTGAGACTCGTGCTAATAAAGCAACTCAGGGCCATTAGGCCCAAACCGGATGCTACGGCGATTCTGATATCGATGCGCCGGATCAAGACCGGGAGAAACGGCATTATGAGGAACGCCGGGACGCCCATCCAGAAAATCACCTTGCCAGTTTGAAACGCATTGTAATCCGAAATGAGCGAGAGAAATTGCGGGATCACGAACATCGAACCATACATTACCATGCCCAAGGCAAGTGCCATGATACTGACACTTGCGAATTGGCGATTGAGCAGAATTTTGAGTCGCAAGACTGGCTTCGTGGCCCACCTTTGCCCTGCGAGCAGCAAGCCGAACCCAATCGCCGAGGCAACGGCCAGACTGACAATCAGGCTTGATGAAAACCATTCCTCGCGGTGCCCTTCCTCGAGCATGACCGTCAGCCCCCCAAGGCCGAGGACCAATCCCAGGATGCCCGCCCAATCAGCGTTACGCAGGTAATCCCAATCAGGCTTTTCGTGCGGAAGGCCCAGAAGGAGCAGGAGTAACAGCACTGCGCAAACAGGGATATTTACGAAAAAGGCGTAGTGCCAACTCAAATTCTCCGTCAGCCACCCCCCCAGCAACGGGCCCAGAACTGGGCCGAGGATCACAGTCATGCCGAACAGAGCCATACCGATCGGTTGCTGGCCGGGCGGGAGTCGTTTGGCAACAATAGTCATAGCCGTCGGGATAAGCAGGCCGCCCATCAAGCCTTGTCCTGTTCGGCCGATAACCATCGTCGTCAGGTCGGTGGCGACTCCGCACAGAATAGAAAACCCGGTAAACGCGGTGACCGCTATCAATAGAAGCGTCCTGAGACCCAGAAGCCTTTCAAGCCAGGCGCTTAGTGGAATGACGACGATTTCTGCGACAAGGAATGAGGTCGCAATCCAAGTTCCTTCGGTGACACTTGCGCCAATCTCACCTTGGATGACAGGGAGAGCCGAATTGACGATCGAAACGTCGAGCGTTGCCAAAAGCGCCCCAAGGGAGCCTGCTGCAACGGCAATCCACGCTGTCGCATCCGCTCGCTCAGGAGCGCGGCTAGCTGGCAAGACTTCGGTCGCCACCGTCAATCCTGCGCAGCTGCTTCGCGAAGATCATCCAGCTCTCCCCTGGCGGACCGGGTATCCACAGTCGCAACCACGGACATTCCAGGGACGAGTAGCCGCTGCACTTCCGGAGAAGCTGAAATTGCAATTCGCACGGTAACGCGCTGCACGATCTTGGTGAAGTTCCCCGTCGCATTTTCCGGCGGCAGAATAGAAAACTCGGCGCCCGTACCCGGCGCGATACTCTCGACGCGACCGTTGATTTCGAAATCCGACAACGCATCCACTTCGATGGTGACGGGCTGTCCCACCCGCATAAGCCCGACCTGCGTTTCCTTGAAGTTGGCTTCGATGAAGAGTTCCTCGACCGGCACTACGCTCATCAGGCGTGTACCAGGCTGTACGAACTGCCCTTGGCGAACTACGAGATCGCCGACGCGTCCGGAAATGCTGGCTCGTAAGAGCGTCGACTCCACGTTTAACTGTGCGGCATCCAGCTGCGCCCGCGCTGCATCGGCCTGCGACCGGGCCTGACCAATCTGCTCCTCAAGCGTTCCGATGCGGAGCTGTGCAGCACGTACAGCTGCTTGGCTGGCATCGACCTGCGCTCTTGCCATGCGTGCTTGAGCGCGAAGCTGGTCCAGCCGCTCACGAGGTTCGGCGCCCGTTGCGGCCAGCGGTTCATACCGCCGAAGTTGATCAGCCGCCAATGCCGCCTCTGCGCGAGCAGCGGTCAATTGAGCCTGTGCCTGAGAAATAGCTGCCCGCTGCTCACCCATCTGCGCGCGCACAGTTTGAGCGTTAGCGAGCGACGCATCAATTTGGGCCCGGACCTGAGCTTCCTGCGCGCGGTAGTCCCGCACATCCAGCTGAACCAGCGCGGCCCCTTCCTCTACATCCTGATTTTCTTGCACCAAGACGCGATCGACATAACCCCCTATCTTGGGGGCGACGATGACTGCATCGGCTGCAATGTAGGCATTGTCGGTGCTCTGAAAATATTTCCCTGAGGTTTGATAGTCCCAATACCACCAGCCACCTGCCAGCAGCAGCAAAATGGCGCCTATGATCAGCGCCAGCTTCACTTTCCGCGACTTTATGGGGGACGAACGCTTTGTCGCGTTAAATTCTTCTGAGGTTTCCGTTTCAGTCACAACGTCTGTTTCTTTCCGTGTACTTGATCGAGGAAGGTGAGAATGGTCGAACAAAAGGCGTCGTTTCGATCGCCGACGACCATATGCCCGGCTCCGGCAATGTCGGTATAATGCACGTCGGGCACGAGTTCGCGCAGATGCGCCACGGCGTCTTCCGATACCATGTCGCTCGACCCGCCCCTGATCAGATGCGCTGGCAGGGTCAATTTGGAGACCGCTTTGCTCAGGGAACTTAATACAGCATCACGGCCATCATCGTCGTTGTGGTGCGACTTGGTTAGGGTCTCAATGAACTTTGGATCCCAATGCCAATAATAGCGGCCATTATCACGCCGTCTCAGATAACGATCAAGATTGCCTGATGATTTCCGTTCGCCGCGGTTCGGAAGATAATCTGCAATGACCTTCGCGGCCTCCTTTGGTGAGGCGAAGCCGTTATTGATATGGGCCTGCATGAAACCGATCACGCGCGAAACGCCAGCTTCCTCCATCTTGGGGGCGATATCGACCAGCGTAAGCGATGCAAAGCTGTCTGGCGCCAATTGCCCGGCGGCGATCATCCCGGCCATGCCGCCAAGGGATGCCCCCACCAATGCAGGCCGCCGGTCCAGCTGATTGGATATCGCAACAAGATCAGCGGCAAAGTCGCCGATGTCGTAGGCTCCGTCGGCGGACCATTCGCTATCGCCATGGCCACGGAGATCGATGGCTATTGCTCTGTATCCGGCAACTCCCAGATCGCACACAACCCGCTTCCACGCCAATCGGGTTTGCCCGCCGCCATGCGCGAGCAAGACGGGAAAACCGTCGCTTGGCCCGGACACGCTCGCGGCGATTTTCAGACCGGAAAAGCCATCAAAATTGGCATCGTTCGTAGACATCCGAGGCGCTATATAGTAAAGTGTTTTACAGTAAACTCCTTTATCTTCCCATGAAAACGTTTATCAGTGCAGCTGTGACCACAAATGTAGATCAGCAAAGGGCCTCAGAAAGCGCGAGCTTCCTTACGGAAACTGATGAGCTCGTTTTTCTGCTCGAAGAGGTCCCGAGGCGCCTGCGCCAAGCCTTCGATGAGGCGATCAAGCGCTTTGGGCTGACACGTACACAGTGGCGGACTCTGGCATATGTGTTCCGGTCTGAAGGGCTCACACAAACAGAGCTGGCCCAATGCGTGGAACTGGAGCGGGCCAGCATCGGTCAGGCGATCGACCGTCTCGAAGAGCTGAA
>DFBR01000228.1:0-357 GCA_002367375.1 Erythrobacter sp. UBA3075
GAATTCATAAGAGAAGGTTTCACCTGGAGCGATGCCGGGAAAGCTGACACCGGGCACGCCATCAAACTGGAACGGCAGCAACAATCCATGCCAGTGGATCGAGCTGTCCTGTTCCAGATGATTGGTGACATTGAGCTGCACATTCTGCCCTTCGCGCAGGCGGATCAGCGGGCCGGGCACGCTGCCATTCACGGCGAAGGCATGGCCGCTGCGCGCGCCAGTGGTGAAGTGGTGATTGCGAATGTCGAGATTGATGGTCTCGCCCGAAACCTCGCCAAAGCCATTTCGAGCATGGCTGAGCGATTGCCCGCGCGCCCAGGCAGGGACGGCAAGACCGGCGGCGGCGAGCGTGCCGCT
>DFBR01000228.1:387-4472 GCA_002367375.1 Erythrobacter sp. UBA3075
TCACGCCATCTAATATACCCCCCTAGGGTATACAAGCGGGACTTTGACATGGGCGATCAAGCAGCAATTCTCAATCGGCTGAAACGTGTTGAAGGGCAGGTTCGCGGCGTTTCCAAAATGGTCGAAGAAGACCGCTATTGCATCGATATCCTGCATCAGCTGCAGGCCGTCAAAGCTGCGCTGGGCCGGACCGAGGACGAGATTCTGAAAAGTCACGCGGCATGCTGTGTGAGCGAAGCCATCGCCTCCGGCGACGAAGCCGAACAACGCGCGAAGTTTGGCGAATTGGTCGAGCTGTTTGCGAAGGCCAAGAAGTAGAAAGAAGCAGGCTGGAATTGGTCGATCAGCCCTGAAAACAAAACTGCCCGGAAGATCGCTCTCCCGGGCAGTTCGCATCGGATCAGGCCTGCGCCTCAGCCCACCTGCTGGCTTGCGATCCAATTGTCGATCCGCGCCTCAAGGATCGACAGCGGCATCATGCCGCCTCCCAGAACCGTGTCGTGGAAGCCGCGAATATCGAAATCGTCACCCAGCGCCTCAGCCGCGCGAGCGCGCAATTGCTGGATGCGGATCTGACCGATCTTGTAGGACGTGGCCTGTCCCGGCAGCACGAAATAGCGCTGCACTTCGGACCGCGCAGTGGTTTCCGGATTGGATGAATTTTCAAGGCAATAGGCAACCGCCTCGTCCTCGGTCCAGCCCTTGGCGTGAATGCCCGTATCAACCACCAGCCGGATCGCGCGCCACATCTCGCTCTGCAAGCGGCCCAGTTCCGAATAGGGGTCTTCATACCCGCCCATTTCCTTGGCCAGCGCCTCTGAATAGAGCGCCCAGCCTTCACCAAAGGCAGACAGGTAATAGCCCTGCGTGCGGAAGCGCGGAATGCCTTCCAGCTCCTGCGCGATGGAGATCTGCATGTGGTGGCCGGGAATGCCTTCATGATAGGCAATGGCCTCCAGCTGCGGGATCGGCATGGCGGTCATATCGGACAGATGTGCGTAATAGATGCCCGGGCGTGAGCCATCGGGCGTGCCCGGGCTGTAATGCTGCGCCGCGCCATCCTGTTCGCGGAAGGGCTCCACCCGGCGTACTTCCAGCGGAGCTTGCGGCAGCGTGCCGAAAAACTCGGGCAGCCGCTCTGTCAGCGCGCTGATGTGCATATCAGCGCGGTCGATGTACATCTGCGCTCCGGCTTCATTATTGGGGAAATAGAACTGCGGGTCGTCGCGGGTGAAGGCGAAGAATTCTTGCAGCGTCCCTTCAAAGCCGACCTGCTCCTTGATCGCTTCCATCTCTGCGCGAATGCGCGCGACTTCATCCAGACCAAGCTGGTGAATCTCGTCCGCCGTCATGTCAGTCGTGGTCATCTGGTTAAGGCTGTAGGCGTAGAATTCCTCGCCGCCCGGCAGTGTGGTTGCGCCCTGCGCTACTTCATCACTGTTGGGGCGATCTTCGGTGAACCAGTCGACGGTGCGCTGATAGGCAGGCGCCATCTGCTGCGTCAGCGCAGTGCGCGCCTCCTCGCGCAGTTCATCGGCACGTTCTTCGGTGATGGTTTCAGCTTCAAGCAGAGCAGCCAGCCGCTCTTCCGTGCCGGTCCAGAGCGCGGACGGCTCGCCGTCGTCAAACGGCGCTCCGGTGATGAGGCCCTGCGTTTCTTCGATCACCGCATCATAGGAGAAGCGCGGTGGACGCACACCTGCCTCGGCATTGGCCTGCGCGCGCGTCAGCAACTGGTCCATCGCTGTGCCGAGCGCGCCGAGCCGCGCGACAAAGGCGACCATGTCGCTTTCGCTCTCGACAGTGTGCTGGCTGAGAATGAAGCTGGGAAGTCCAGCATGAGCACCGCCCATCTGGTGCAGGATGTACTGCTGATCCATGAACTCGCCCGAAGCCGTTTCCATCTCGACCCGGTAGCGGAACACATCGTAGGAAGCCTGCGCTTCCTCGCTCAATTCGTCATAGTCGAAATTGGCTTCCATTTCGGCCAATGCCTGCTCGCCCCAGGCAATCTGTTCTTCGGCGGCGGCGACGCTGAAATCGTCAAGCTGGTCGTAATCGGTTTTGATGCCGAGCGAGGTTTGCAACATCGGGCTGAATGCGAGCATTTCCTCGAACTTGGCATCGAACCATGTGTTGATGCACTCGGTCTGCGTTTCGGCGCATTCGATAGTGGCAACAGGCGTGCTGGCCATATCGCACCCGGTAAGCGCGGCGGATGCGAGCAAAAGCGCGGCAAGTCTTTTCATGATCTGGTGATCCCCAATTCGGTTATACGTCCCGGCGCGGGATCATGGCGATATGCCGCGCAAAAGGAAAGGTTCGGCAAGCGGAGCGTCGAATTGCGGTCGCAATCACCCTACCAGTCGAACACGACTGAGACTGAAGCTTGCGGCCCGATTGGTGTATTTTGAGCGCTTCCGTGTCCCTCCTCGGCAGCCTGCTCAAGCTGGGCATAAGCATGATTGAGGCTATCGGGCACTCGAAGCGTTGCAACTGCTTCTGCCTGCTTTTCATCCGTGTCACCGACGAATGCATTTTCTGGTGCCTTGGCGTTCTGGCCTGCAGCATGGCCCATGGCGGAAAGCATGGCGTCGTCTGGCGAGATGCGGAAGTGCGGCAGGATTGCCGTGGTGACGGCCTGTGGCAAACATGCATAGTTCACGAACAAGCCATTCGGATCGCCCCGCTCTACCAGAGCCGCCCTGCAAATATGCTCTGTGACCCAGGCTGGATAAGCGTCGCGCTCTACCTGATCGCCGCCCAAAACGCCCAGCGAGTCGAGCGGGTGGAATCCTTGCTGCACATGCAGCCCGGGCAATCTGCGCTGCGAGACAAGGACTTCTGCGGGGTCGCGATAGAGGAAGACCCACGGCGTTTGTGGGAACAGGCGCCGGAGCATCGGCAGTGCAAGGCTATGCAACGGATCGACCTTGATGAAGCCGCGGCGATTTGTGCCTTCGCGGTAGCGCAGAAGCGCTGCCGCAGCGGCGTTAACCAAGTATTCCGGTACGGCACCTGCAGACGCTAACTGTACGACATTGTCGAAGAACGGCGCTTCGGACACCACGACATGATGCGGTGAGGCCGCGAGCATTTGCGATACCAGCGTCGAACCGCAGCGCGACATGTGAAAGATCAGTCCATCAGGCGGTGGTGCTGAAGCGAAGCGGTCCAGCGCGGCGAGCGGAGTGGCGCAGCGCAATAATGCATTGACCGGCAGCAGGTCGGCGCGTTCTGTCGAGCGATAATAGAACGGTTCTTGCAGCCCATCCATCCCCAGCCAAAGCCATTCGATCGCCAGTTCGCCGCGCAGTAGAATGACGCCGACAGGTAAGAAATCAGCGGGCGGTATGTCCTGCAGGACAAGATCGGGAAGCGGCATACCCGGCTCGCGGATCACGGGCTCCAGTGCGGTGACCAATGTTTCCGGCGAACAGCAATTGTATGTGCCGAGCAGCAAATGCGCAGCAGCGCTTTTGTCTTCGCATGCGCCCAATCGCTGGCGCATCGCCGGATCGCCCATCAGGCTCTCGCGCAATTCTGACAGCATCTCCTGTTGCACCGCTACACCTCCTTTTCACAGTCATGGGATGGCTTGTCCGAGCAGGTGAGGCAAATGAAAAGGCCCGGCAGGATCGCTCCTGCCGGGCCTCTTGTAAGCGTAAGGTTGCGGGGGGGGCTTAGAAGCCCATGCCGCCGCCCATTCCGCCCATTCCGCCCATATCAGGCATGGCAGGCGCGCCGCCCTTGTCGTCAGGCACTTCGCTGATCGCCGCTTCGGTGGTGATCAGCAGGCCAGCGACCGATGCTGCGTCCTGCAGCGCAATACGCACGACCTTGGTCGGGTCGATCACGCCAGCCGCTACGAGGTTTTCGTAAACGTCGGTTGCAGCGTTGAAGCCCTGCGTTTCGTCGCCTTCGCGCAGGAGGTTGCCCGAAACAACGGCACCGTCATGGCCAGCATTGCTGGCAATCTGACGTACCGGAGCGAGGATCGCCTGACGCACGATTTCGATACCGCGGGTCTGGTCATTGTTGTCACCGGCAAGGCCTTCGAGAGCCTTGGTGGCGTAGAGCAATGC
>DFBR01000228.1:4529-11582 GCA_002367375.1 Erythrobacter sp. UBA3075
CGTTCCTGCAGCTTTTCCTTGTCGTAATCGGACGAAGTCGTCTCGATCTGCGCACGGATCTGCTCGACGCGGGCCTTGATGGCTTCCTGATCGCCCGAACCATCAACGATGGTCGTGTTGTCCTTGTCGATGGTGACGCGCTTGGCTTCACCCAGCATCGACAGGCCGACGTTTTCGAGCTTGATGCCGAGGTCTTCGGAAATCATCTCGCCATTGGTCAGGATCGAGATGTCCTGCAGCATCGCTTTGCGACGATCGCCAAAGCCCGGAGCCTTCACGGCTGCAACCTTCAGGCCGCCGCGCAGCTTGTTGACCACGAGGGTCGCCAGCGCTTCGCCTTCGATGTCTTCAGCGATGATGAGCAGCGGACGTCCGGCCTGCACTACGGCTTCCAGCACAGGCAGCATGGCCTGCAAATTGGACAGCTTCTTTTCGTGGATCAGGATGTAGGGATCGTCGAGTTCGACGGTCATCTTTTCCGGATTGGTCACGAAGTACGGGCTGAGATAACCACGGTCGAACTGCATACCTTCAACGGTTTCGAGCTCGAATTCGAGGCCCTTGCTTTCGTCGACGGTGATGACGCCTTCTTTGCCGACCTTTTCCATGGCTTCGGCGATCTTCTCGCCGACTTCCTTGTCGCCATTGGCCGAGATGATGCCGACCTGGGCGATTTCATCCGAACCGGACACGTCCTTCGAACGGCCCTGCAAATCTGCAACAACCTTGCCCACGGCGAGGTCAATGCCGCGCTTGAGGTCCATCGGGTTCATGCCGGCGGCAACTGCGGTCATGCCTTCGCGCACGATCGCCTGAGCGAGCACGGTGGCGGTGGTGGTGCCGTCCCCTGCTGCATCATTGGCCTTGCTGGCGACTTCGCGCAGCATCTGGGCACCCATGTTTTCAAACTTGTCAGCAAGCTCGATATCCTTGGCGACGGTGACGCCATCCTTGGTGATGCGCGGTGCGCCGAAGCTCTTGTCGAGCACGACATTGCGGCCCTTGGGGCCGAGCGTGACTTTCACGGCATTGGCGAGCGTATCTACACCGGCGAGGATGCTTTCGCGGGCCGAGCGGCCGAACTTTACGTCCTTGGCAGCCATAATTGTTTCTCCTGGTAATTCGTTAAGTGTTGGAAGCGTTCAGAGGGTAAGTCGGCTCAGCCGATCACGCCCATAATGTCGCTTTCCTTCATGATCAGCAGGTCTTCGCCGCCGATCTTGACTTCGGTGCCGCCCCATTTGCCGAACAGAACACGGTCACCCGCCTTCACGTCGAGCGGGGTGACGGTGCCGTCGTCGGCCTTGGAGCCATTGCCAACAGCGACGATTTCGCCTTCGCTGGGCTTTTCCTGAGCGCTGTCGGGGATGATAATGCCGCCAGCCGTTTTTTCTTCGGCTTCGATACGGCGGACCAGCACGCGGTCGTGCAGGGGACGGAATGCCATGATTATGACCTCTTCCTGTTAAAGTGACTAAGACATGTTTGGCACTCTCCGACTGAGAGTGCCAGCGAAGCGCAGATGGGACCGCGCCCGGTCAGAGTCAATGGGGAAGAAGACGAAAACTTGGTGCCTTTCGCCAAGGCGTTGTTGGCGTGAGATGGCGATCAATCGCGCGCGGTCAAGCCCAGTTGCTCCCGAGCATTCCAGCGATACAGCAGCAGCACGGCGGCAAAGGTCAGACCGGTCGCAAGGCCAATCCACACACCCGTCCCTGCAAGCGGCGTAAACAGGCCCAATCCTGCCGCGAGGCCAAAGCCCGGCACCCAATAGCTGAAGATCGCGATCCACATCGGAATGCGCGTATCCTGCAAGCCGCGCAAGGCACCTGCTGCGACCGCTTGCACGCCGTCTGACAATTGGAAGGCAGCGCCAATCATCAAAAAGCTGATCGCCGTGCTGACCAATTGCGTGTTCGCCGGGTCAGCCGGATCAATATAGACGGACAGCAGCGCGCTGGGCATCAACACCATTGCACTGGCGGTGAAGACCATAAAGCCGGTGCCCATCGCCACGCTCGTCCACCCGGCGCGGGCCATGCCGACTGCATCGCGCGCGCCATAGAAATAGCCCACGCGAATTGTTGCGGCTTGCCCCACGCCAAATGGCACCTGAAAAGCAAAGGCAGCCAGATTGAGCGCCAGCGTGTGTGCGGCCAGCTCCAGCCCGCCAATGCGGCCCATCAGGAATGCGGCTGCTCCGAACACGCCAGCCTCTGCCACAATGGTGATCGCAATCGGCGTGCCGATGCGGACGATCTCCATGAAACGCGGCCAGTCCGCGCGCCAGAAAAAACCCGTAATGTGATAGCGGTGCAGGCGCGGGTCGAGCCGGATGGCCGCCGCATACATGGCCACGATGGCGAGCGAGGTTATGATCGTGGCGAGTGCTGCTCCCGGCAGACCCATCGCGGGCGCGCCCAGATTGCCGAAAATGAACACCCAATTGGCGAGCGCATTCACCCCGATCCCCACAGCCGTGATGAAGGTGGCGAAGATCGGCCTGCCAAGTGTGGAGACGTAATTGCGCAGCACTCCGGCGATCACCATCGGCGCGGTCGACCACAGCAACACTTCCATATAGGATACAGCGAGTGCGGTGATATGCGGCTCCTGCCCCGTCACCCGCATCAATGGCCCGGCAAGCGCACACAGGCCCATCCCGAATGCCGAGACGATCAGGGACAACCACAATGCCATGCGCATCGAGCGCCGCACCGGGCGGAGCGCTGGGCCGCGCGCGCCCAGCTCTGCCGACATGATTGGCGCGACCGCCCCCGTGAGCGATTGCAGGCTCCACACGATTAATCCAAACAATGCGATGGCAAGCGCCGACGCCGCCAGCTCGTCTGCCCCCAGCCGGGCGATAAACATCACGTCGATCGCATAGGTCAGCATTTGCAATACATTGGCGAGCGCCAGCGGCCCGGCAATGCGGAATGTCTCGCGCGTCTCGGCCTTCCAGCCGGGCGTAGGAGGGTGGGCAATTGGCCGCATCGATATCTCGCTGCGTGCCGGTATGCAGTGCAGCCGGTCTGAATAGGCTCACCCGGTGGTGGTGGAAAGAGCGCGGGGACGATTGCGAGGGTGCTGCGGCGAATGCGCCACAGCAACAGGTCGAGGCCCGGCCAATGCCCTTGCGATGGCGCGCTCGGCGCTGGACTTGCCGCAAGAGGTGCTTGGCGTCTATCCCGACGTGGTGTGGCGCTTGCGCGGGATTACGCGGAGGTGAGTGGGCGCTGACTATTCAGGTCGGCGGGTCATTCTGCTGGTTGCAGTGGCGGTCCGACTTCCAAGTTCGCCATATCGTATGCGAATACTTCTCCGCTGAGGCTGTCGACTGTGAACCACCCCATCAGGTTGCTGCAAGGTCCTGTGCATGGCTCACCGCCCGCAAGCTTCAAGACATAGAAGCCATCAGCGTCGTAACCGTCTTGGGTGTTATCAGCCAAGGCGCCTTCGCAAAATGCAATGCTCGATACTGGAATTTGGCGAAGCTCTGCCAGCCCACGTTTGGCGGTATCGCAAGCGACAACTTTGGAGACTACAGGTCCGGTTGGGCCTTGCTCTGAAGGTCCGCAACCCAGGATTGTGAATGACAACACAATGCCAAGGAAAATGCGCGCCATCCGAGGCAAGTGGGTTGATCGCTGGTCCATATTCTCGCGCTAGATAGGCCAACGACGCGTAGGAAAGCAAAAGGGCGACATCCTTGCGAATGCCGCCCTCCTATCCGCAGGCGCTTCAAGACACCCACGACATTTGCTTAAAGGCTTGCTTCAGCGAGCCTTAGATTACTTGAGTTCGACCGTACCGCCAGCGGCTTCGATCTTGCCCTTGATTTCTTCGGCTTCTGCCTTGTTCACGCCTTCCTTGACGGGCTTGGGCGCGCCTTCGACGAGGCCCTTGGCTTCGGTCAGGCCGAGACCCGTGATGGCACGGACTTCCTTGATGACCTGGATTTTCTTGCCGCCGTCGCCGGTAAGAATGACGTCAAATTCGTCCTTCTCTTCAACGGCTTCGCCAGCAGCGGCGGGACCGGCAACAGCCACGGCTGCGGCAGCGGAAACGCCCCATTCTTCTTCGAGGGTCTTGGCAAGCTCTGCAGCTTCCATGACAGTCAGTTTGCTAAGTTCTTCTACAAGCTTGGCGATATCGGCCATGATGCTTTACTCCAAATTGGTCGGGACAAATGCGTCCCATGATGTTTCGTTTCGTGTTCGAAAAAGCGTCTCTTACGCCGCGTCTTTGGCGGCATATGCACCAAATACACGGGCCAGCTTGGCAGCCGGGGCATTGACAACCTGGGCGATTTTCGTCGCCGGGGCGTTGACAAGACCAACGATCGTGCCGCGCAGTTCGTCGAGGCTGGGCAGTGCGGCCAAAGACCTCACACCAGCTTCGTCGAGCACCTGCGTGCCCATTGAGCCACCGACGATTTCCAGCTTGTCGTTCTTCTTTGCGAATTCGACAGCTGCCTTGGCGGCCGCAACCGGGTCTGCTGACCAGGCGAGGCCGACGGGACCGGTGAGGTATTCCTCGATGCCGGTGTAATCGGTGTCTTTCAGGGCGAGCTTGGCGAGACGGTTCTTCGCGACCTTATAAGTTGCATCTGCTTCACGCATCTTTCCGCGCAGTTCGGTGGACTGGTCCACCGTCAGGCCGAGGTTGCGGGTGACAACCACCACGCCAACATCGTTGAAAGCTGCATTGAGCTGGGCAACCGCATCGGTTTTTTGCGAACGATCCATGCCGTACTCCTTCACTATGGCCGGAAACGCTTTGGGCGTGACCGACCGGCTCAAAACCACCACACCGCTCATGCGACATGGCTTAGGTCCGTTGATGGGGAAGGAGGTGCGCGAAAGATCACGCGGTTGGCGCGACCAATCGGAAGCGCTAAGAATCTCTGTCCCCGTCTAGGCTGGAAATTAAGGCCGGCAAATTCCGGTCACCAACTGTCTCGGACGGATGACCACTTAAGAGCGGTCGGGGCGGGCAAATAGCTGCCACGCCCCGAGAGTCAAGTTATTCCGCTGTTCCTTGTCCGTATCCCAGCAGATCACCCGGCTGGCATTCCAGCTCCCGGCAGATCGCCTCCAGCGTGGAGAAACGGATGGCCTTGGCTTTGCCGGTCTTGAGGATCGACAGATTGGCGAGAGTGAGGCCGACACGTTCTGCCAGCTCCGTCAAAGTCATGCGGCGTTCGTGCAGCAGATCATCCAATTTCACCACGATATTGGTTCCTTCTGTCTCGGTTTCGGATTTGGGAGGCATCAGACGGTCCCTTCGAGATCATCGCGCATCGCAGCGCCATGCTTGAACACGCGGGCAAGGATGAACAGCACTATGGCCATAAGAACGCCGGTGAGCGAAAATTCAAAGTCGACGGTCAAATCTTCAGCAGGCACATATTGAGCGAGATATGCGACCAAAGCTGCGATCGGGAATGTCGCAATCTGAAATCCAAGGGCAATCCAGCCCATTCGTCCTAGGCGGTCTGCATTTTCGCCGGTGAACGGGTCATCTTCCCTGACAGTGTCAATGATCCTGCCCAGCAACTGGAAGAAATGAAAGGCGGCGCTGGTGACAGCTGCTGCAAGCAGCAACATGACAATAGAGGCTGTCATGGCCATACCCACATCGTCGCCTCCAGCCTCGGCAACGGCCTGGGCGAAATCGGTCTGGTTGAACAGCAAGACCGGGATAAGCACGACGAACAACAGGGTTACCAACGCAGTCATGATTTGCAGTATGGTGGTCATGATCTTGCCCGCTGCCAACAGCGGGTCTTTGGGTTTGAGTGACATGGATCAGTTCCTCTTCCGGATCGTTATCAGGCCAAAACGGCGGCGACTGCGATGCTTGCCTGCGGCTGCGAAGGCACCTGCGTGATGGCAGTCAGGCTGGTGGTAGTAATGATGATGGCCACGAAGGCGGCGAGAGTGTTGGAAGTGAAACGGGTCATTTATCGATCTCCTTGGTGTGACTTATTGAAAATCGATATGGCCGAGTCGATTCTTATTGTCAATCAATAATATTGAAAAACAATATGCGACTTATCGTTTTGCGAGGTTTCTGAGGTGAGGGAGGGTGACAAGGGTTACACAATGTCACGCGGCTCTGTTGGGCATTTTAAGGGCAACCTCACGTGGTTTCCGGTCTTGGCGCCTTACTCCCATTGACCCCCCGCCGCGCTCTCCCTATATGCCCTCCCTAGCCGAAGAGCTTCGAGCAAGGTGTGCCTTACGCGGGGGCATGACCCAGGAAGGAAGTTTCGGCGTTCCGTGAGACGATATTGATTAGGCTGCGAGGGCGGTTTCCCACGGGATTCGCCTCAATCGCGGCCTTTTGCGCGTCTCACATACTCCCGCCCGACACATATTCCTGATGCCGGCGCGAATCGCGTCGGTGCGACACGCGAAGAAGAGGCATCGGCCCTATTATGGCGACGAAAGCGAAAGCTCCCGAGCAGACCGGCAGCAAGTCCAAGCGCATCCGCAAGATTTTTGGTGACATCCACGAAGCCGTGCAGATGCCCAATCTGATTGAGGTTCAGCGCGAAAGCTATGAGCAGTTCCTGCGCTCGGACCCCAGCATCGACTATGTCTCCGGCCTCGAAAAGACGCTCCGCAGCGTCTTCCCGATCCGCGATTTTGCCGGGACCGCCGAACTCGATTTCGTGAATTACGAGCTTGAGCCGCCGAAATATGACACCACCGAATGCCGCCAGCGCGGCATTACCTATGCCGCTCCGATGAAGGTGACGCTGCGCCTCATCGTGTTCGAAGTGGATCAGGAAACTGAAACCCGCTCCGTGCTCGATATCAAGGAGCAGGACGTTTACATGGGCGACATGCCCCTGATGACGGGCAACGGCACTTTCATCATCAACGGCACGGAACGTGTGATCGTGTCGCAAATGCACCGTTCGCCCGGTGTGTTGTTTGATCATGACCGTGGCAAAACCCACTCCAGCGGCAAATTCCTGTTTGCTGCGCGCGTCATTCCTTACCGTGGTTCGTGGCTCGATTTCGAATTCGATGCCAAGGA
>DFBR01000228.1:11667-16256 GCA_002367375.1 Erythrobacter sp. UBA3075
TGGCGCGGCGCCAAGCCCGCGTTTGCGCTGGTCGATGCCAAGACGGGTGAGGAAGTGTTCCCCGCCAATCAGAAGGTCTCTCCGCGCGCAGCCAACAAGGCTGAAAAGGATGGCCTCGAGACGCTGCTGATCCCGACCGAGGAAATCTTCGGCCGGTATTCCAGTGTCGATCTGATCGACGAGAAGACCGGCCGCATCTACATCGAAGCCGGTGAAGAAGTGTCGCCCGAAAATCTCGAGAAGCTCGATGCCGCCGGTATCGACCAGCTCGTGCTGCTTGACGTCGACCATGTCACCACCGGCCCGTGGATGCGCAACACCATGGAAGTCGACAAGGCTGAAAACCGCGAGGAAGGCCTGGAAGCGATCTACAAGGTCATGCGTCCGGGTGAACCGCCGACCAAGGAAACTGCCGAAGCGCTGTTCGAAGGCCTGTTCTTCGATGGTGAGCGGTACGACCTGTCCGCCGTTGGCCGGGTGAAGCTGAACATGCGCCTTGGCCTCGATGCCGAAGACACCGTCACCACGCTGCGCAAGGAAGACATCCTTGCTGTGGTGAAGGAACTTGTCGATCTGAAGGACGGCAAGGGCGATGTTGATGACATCGATAACCTTGGCAATCGCCGTGTGCGTTCTGTGGGTGAGCTGCTGGAAAACCAGTACCGCGTCGGCCTGCTGCGCATGGAACGCGCCGTTAAGGAGCGGATGAGCAGCGTGGACGTGTCCACCGTGATGCCCAACGATCTGATCAACGCCAAGCCAGCTGTTGCTGCGGTGCGCGAATTCTTCGGCTCTTCGCAGCTGTCGCAGTTCATGGATCAGACCAACCCGCTGTCCGAAGTCACCCATAAGCGCCGCGTGTCTGCACTCGGCCCGGGCGGTTTGACGCGTGAGCGCGCTGGCTTTGAAGTCCGCGACGTTCACCCGACTCACTATGGCCGGATCTGCCCGATTGAAACGCCAGAAGGCCCGAACATCGGCCTGATCAACTCGCTCAGCACCTTTGCGCGGGTCAACAAATACGGCTTCATCGAAACGCCCTATCGCGCGGTGAAGGACGGCAAGGTCTCGACCGAAGTGAACTACCTCTCCGCGATGGAAGAGCAGAAGCACACGGTTGCACAGGCCTCGGCTGAAACCGACAAGGACGGCAAGTTCGTGGAAGAGCTCGTCTCGGCCCGCCAGAGCGGCGAGTTTGTGATGAGCCCGAACGATCAGGTCACGCTGATGGACGTTTCGCCCAAGCAGCTCGTCTCGGTCGCTGCATCGCTTATTCCGTTCCTGGAAAACGATGACGCCAACCGCGCGCTGATGGGATCAAACATGCAGCGTCAGGCTGTGCCGCTCGTACAGGCCGAAGCGCCTTGGGTTGGTACCGGCATGGAAGAAACCGTGGCGCGCGATTCTGGCGCTGCAATCGGTGCAACGCGCGGCGGTGTGGTCGATCAGGTCGACGCGACCCGTATCGTGATCCGCGCCTCGGGCGAGGTGGACACCACCAACCCCGGCGTGGACATCTACTCGCTGCAGAAGTTCCAGCGCTCCAACCAGAACACCTGCGTCAACCAGCGTCCGCTGGTGAAGGTGGGTGATACGATTGCGCAGGGTGACATCATTGCCGATGGCCCCTCGACCGATCTCGGCGAGCTGGCGCTGGGCCGTAACAGCCTCGTCGCCTTCATGCCGTGGAATGGCTACAATTACGAGGATAGCATCCTCATTTCCGAGCGTATCGTGAAGGATGACGTCTTCACCTCGATCCACATCGAGGAATTCGAAGTCATGGCGCGCGACACCAAGCTTGGGCCGGAAGACATCACTCGCGACATTCCCAATGTTGGCGAGGAGGCGCTGCGGAACCTCGACGAAGCGGGCATTGTCTACATCGGTGCCGAAGTGCATCCGGGCGACATTCTGGCGGGCAAGATCACGCCCAAGGGTGAAAGCCCGATGACGCCGGAAGAAAAGCTGCTGCGCGCCATCTTCGGCGAAAAGGCCAGCGACGTGCGCGACACCTCGCTCCGCCTGCCGCCGGGCGTTGCCGGTACGGTGGTCGAAGTTCGCGTCTTCAACCGCCATGGTATCGAGATCGACGATCGTACCCGCGCCATCCAGAACGAGGAAATCGAACGCCTCAAGAAGGACAGCGAAGACGAACGCGCCATCCTCAACCGTGCGACCTACAACCGTCTGCGCGAAATGCTCGATGGTCAGACCGCTTCTGCCGCGCCCAAGGGCGTCAAGAAGGGCACCAAGATCGACGGCGAAGTGCTGGACGGTGTCGATAAGCACGAATGGTTCAAATTCGCCGTCGCCGACGACAACATGCAGGCCCAGCTCGAAGCTGTGAAGGGTCAGTATGATGAGGCGATGAAGGCGATCAAGGACAAGTTCGACGATCGTAAGGAAAAGCTTGAGCGCGGCGATGAGCTGGCTCCGGGCGTGCTCAAGATGGTCAAGGTCTTTGTCGCGGTGAAGCGCAAGCTGCAGCCGGGCGACAAGATGGCTGGCCGTCACGGTAACAAGGGTGTGATTTCGCGCATCCTGCCTGAAGAAGACATGCCGTTCCTCGAAGACGGAACGCCGGTCGACATCGTGCTCAACCCGCTGGGCGTGCCTTCGCGCATGAACGTCGGGCAGATCTTCGAAACGCACCTTGGCTTCGCCGCGCGCGGGCTGGGAATGCAGATCGCAGAGCAGCTCGATGAATGGCGTGCAGCCAATCCCGACGCAGCCGAAGACTTCGCCAATGTGAAGCCTCCGGCAGCGGTCGTGGAGAAGCTGAAGGACGTTTACGGCGAGCAGTATCACGGCGACATCGACAGCCGCACGACCGGTGAAGTGGTCGAGCTGGCTGAAAACCTTCGCAATGGCGTTCCAATGGGCACTCCGGTGTTCGACGGCGCGAACGAAGGCGATGTCACCGACATGCTGCTGAAAGCGGGCTATGCCAGCTCCGGCCAGTCCACGCTGTATGATGGGCGCACCGGTGAAGCGTTTGACCGTAAGGTGACGGTGGGCATTATCTACATGCTCAAACTGCACCACCTGGTCGACGACAAGATCCACGCCCGTTCGATCGGCCCGTACAGCCTCGTCACCCAGCAGCCGCTGGGCGGTAAGGCGCAGTTCGGCGGACAGCGCTTCGGCGAAATGGAAGTCTGGGCGCTGCAGGCCTACGGCGCGGCTTACACCTTGCAGGAAATGCTGACGGTGAAATCCGATGACGTGGTCGGCCGCACCAAGGTCTACGAAGCGATCGTCAAGGGTGACGACACCTTCGAAGCAGGCATTCCGGAGAGCTTCAACGTGCTCGTCAAGGAAATGCGCTCGCTGGGCCTCAACGTCGAACTCACCAGCCTCAACGATGGTGAAGAAGACGAAGACGGCTTCGGCCAGATTGCTGCTGAATGACAGGGGCCGGCGGCCTGTAGTGGGCCGCCTCCCCTCTAGCCCCTGTTAAATCCCCTCAAGGGAAGTGAAGACATGAACGAACTGACCAAATTCACCAACCAGCTCTCCAAGCCGGAGACTTTCGACCAGATCCAGATCGGTCTGGCCTCGCCAGAGCGTATCCGCAGCTGGTCTTTCGGCGAAATCAAGAAGCCGGAAACCATCAACTACCGTACGTTCAAGCCCGAGCGTGACGGTCTGTTCTGTGCCCGCATCTTCGGTCCGGTGAAGGATTACGAATGCCTGTGCGGCAAGTACAAGCGCATGAAGTACAAGGGCGTCGTCTGCGAAAAATGCGGCGTTGAAGTCACCGTGACCAAGGTCCGCCGTGAGCGGATGGGCCACATCGAACTGGCCGCCCCGGTTGCGCATATCTGGTTCCTCAAGTCGCTGCCGTCGCGCATCGGCCTGCTGCTCGACATGCAGCTCAAGCAGCTTGAGCGCGTGCTGTATTTCGAAAGCTACATCGTCACCGAGCCGGGCCTGACGCCGCTGGAAAAATTCCAGCTGCTGACCGAGGACGAACTCCTCGATGCGCAGGATGAGCATGGCGAAGACGCCTTCACCGCCAGCATCGGTGCCGAAGCGGTCAAGGTGATGCTGATGGACCTCGACCTGGAACAGGAAAAGGCCGATCTGCTTCACGAGTTGGAGACCACCAAGTCCAAGCTCAAGCCTGCCAAGATCATCAAGCGCCTCAAGGTCGTCGAAAGCTTCATTGATTCGGGCAACCGTCCCGAATGGATGATCCTTGAAGTCGTGCCGGTCATTCCGCCTGAGCTGCGCCCGCTGGTGCCGCTGGATGGTGGCCGTTTTGCAACCTCCGATCTCAACGATCTGTATCGCCGCGTAATCAACCGTAACAATCGCCTGAAGCGTCTGATGGAACTGCGCGCGCCTGACATCATCGTGCGTAACGAAAAGCGCATGTTGCAGGAATCGGTCGATGCTCTGTTCGACAATGGTCGCCGTGGCCGCGTGATCACGGGTGCCAACAAGCGTCCGCTCAAATCGCTGTCCGACATGCTCAAGGGCAAGCAGGGCCGCTTCCGCCAGAACCTTCTGGGTAAGCGCGTCGATTATTCGGGCCGTTCGGTCATCGTGACCGGGCCGGAATTGAAGCTGCACCAGTGCGG
>DFBR01000170.1:0-215 GCA_002367375.1 Erythrobacter sp. UBA3075
GGCTTGCCTTCGATGCGGCCAAAGCCGGTGATGATATTGGCCCCATGCGCGGGCTGGATTTCGAAGAATGTGCCCTCGTCCACCACCTTCGCGATCACCTCATGCATGTCATAAGGCATGTTGGCATTGGCGGGGATCAGCGTGTCGAGGCTGTCCTCCAGCCGGTCCCACGGATCATCAGTCGGCAGTTCGGGCAGTTCGGCCTGGTTGGAAGC
>DFBR01000170.1:310-3336 GCA_002367375.1 Erythrobacter sp. UBA3075
ACCTCTTCATTGGTGACCGTTTTCACCACTTCGGGGCCGGTCACGAACATGTAGGAGCTGTCTTTCACCATGAAGATGAAATCGGTCATGGCAGGCGAGTAAACCGCGCCGCCTGCACACGGCCCCATGATAAGCGAGAGTTGCGGCACCACGCCCGATGCGAGCACATTGCGCTGGAACACGTCGGCATAGCCGCCAAGGCTGGCGACGCCTTCCTGAATACGCGCGCCGCCGCTGTCATTGAGGCCGATCACAGGTGCGCCGACCTTCATCGCCATCTCCATCACCTTGCAGATTTTCTCCGCATGGCGCTTTGACAGGCTGCCGCCGAAGACGGTGAAATCTTGCGAGAAAACGAAAACGAGACGGCCATTGATCGTGCCCGATCCGGTGACGACACCGTCGCCCGGAATTTTCTGATCCTGCATCCCGAAATCGACGCAGTCGTGCTCGACATAGGTGTCCAGTTCTTCAAAACTGCCTTCGTCGAGCAACACATCAAGCCGCTCGCGCGCGGTCAGCTTGCCCTTGGCGTGCTGCGCATCAATGCGCTTTTGGCCGCCACCCATGCGGGCGGCTTCTCGGCGGCGTTCCATCTCGGTAATATTGGCTGACATTAGCGCTCCTTGATTTGCAGCAGGCCGTTGCATGACACGAAAGCGCAGTCAATCCGCGCTGGCCTATCGTGCAAAAGCTACGCGCTTATGCAAATTGTCTCGCATGCGCCCACAGGATCGCTACAATGCCGACTTGCAATGGCGAATTGTTGGATATGACTAAGACGATTGTCGGCGGCGGGCCCAAAAAGGTCCTGTACACGCTTAACACCGTGCGGCGCATTGGACTGGCGAAGACCGCCAAGGCGCTCAACGCCCAAAATGCCTGCAAAGCCTGCGGGCTGGGCATGGGTGGGCAGATGGGAGGAATGACCAACGAATTGGGTGAATTCCCCTCCGTCTGCAACAAAAGCGTGCAGGCCCAGTCGACCGATATCCAGCCAGCGATTCCGGAAGAGATATTCACGCATACGATTGCCGAGCTTGACGAGCTGACCGCCCGCGAGACCGAGCAATTGGGCAGGCTGGCGACACCGATTTTCAAAGCCGCCGATGCCGACAAATTCGCGCCGGTCAGCTGGGATTTTGCTATGTCCCACATGGCCAGAAGATTTGCGGAAACAGATCCCGATCGCAGCTTCTTCTACAGCTCGGGACGGTCATCGAATGAGGCGGGCTTTCTGTTCCAGCTGTTGGCGCGTGCCTATGGCACCAACAATGTAACCAATTGCTCGTATTACTGCCATCAGGCGACTTCAGTGGCGATGGAAACGACGATTGGCACCGGGACGGCGACGGTCGAACTGGCCGATCTTAAGCAGAGCGATCTCGTGTTCGTCATCGGCGCGAACCCGTCTTCCAACCACCCGCGTTTTATCCATTTGCTCAAATCAGTGCGCGATCGCGGCGGTCATGTGATTGTCATCAACCCCGCAAAAGAGCCGGGTCTTGTCAAATTTGCCGTGCCAAAAAGCCCCAAGTCGATGTTGAGGGGCGGCGATGAAATCGCTTCATTTTACCTCCAGCCCGCCATCGGAACCGACCTCGCCCTGTTCAAAGGCATCGCCAAAGCGATTGTCGAAGCGGGAGCGGTCGATCGGGACTTTGTCGATCACCATGCCGATGGTGCGGACGAGTTCCTTGCCGATATCGCGAATACGACATGGGCACAGATCACCGCATGTTGCGGCATTTCCCAAGACCGGATTGCGGAAGCGGCAAGGATCTATGCGGAGGCCCGATCAGCCGTGTTCGCCTGGGGCATGGGCATGACACACCACGTCAATGGCGTGGAGAATATCGAATATATTTCCAACCTCGCCCTGCTTCGCGGAATGATTGGGCGGCCCGGTGCAGGGCTGCTGCCTCTGCGCGGACACAGCAATGTTCAGGGCATCGGCACCATCGGCGTGAAGCCTGTTCTGCCGCAAGAGGTAATTGCCCACATCGAAAGCGGGCTCGGCGTTTCATTTCCCGAGAAAGAGGGTCTCGATACGCTGGCAACGATGAAAGAGGCGGCAGCAAACCGGATTGATGCAGCGCTGATCATGGGAGGCAATCTCTTCGCCGCGACGCCCGACAGCAAGGCGGCGGCAAAGGCTCTGCGCAATATCGGGTTCAAGGCATTCATGACCACAACCCTGAACAAAGGGCATCTGGCCGGTGCAGACGGCGGCGAAACGCTCATTTTGCCAGTCGCGGCGCGTGACGAGGAATGGGAGCCGACCACGCAGGAATCGATGTTCAACTACGTCAGGTTGAGCGACGGCGGCATTTGTCGGCACGACAATGTCAGGCCCGAAGTCGCGATATTGTCGGAGCTGGGCACGCGGCTGCTTCCCGAAAGTCCGGTCGATTTTGCCGCTTTCGCAAGGCACAATAATATTCGTGAAGCGATTGCCGCCAGCATTCCCGGTATGGAGGAGCTCAAAGACATTCACGTCGCCAAGCAGGAATTCCATGTCCGCAATCGGATCATGCATGATCCGGTGTTCCGGACATCGAGCGGAAAGGCGAATTTCGTGGTTCGCGCACTGCCGTCAGAATATCCCGGCACGACGGCCATGCCTTTCACGCTCGCCACAATCAGGAGCGAAGGTCAGTTCAACAGCATCATTTACGAAGAGAGCGACAGCTATCGGCAGACCCAAACGCGCTGGAGCGTGCTGATGAATCCGTCGGATATCGCAAAACTTCAGCTTGATGATGGAGCCACCGCAACAATGCGTTCGCCGGACGGTGAAATGCGCGGGCTGACTGTCTACCCGTTTGACGTTCCGGCAGGCAATGTGCTGGCCTATTATCCCGAAGCCAATGTCCTCACTTCGCATGCAGCCGACCCACGCAGCAAAACGCCCGCATTCAAATCGGTGCCAGTCGCAGTGTTCAAGGATTCATGACGCGCATCGTGACGGCGCAGCCGCGCGAGCCGAGGCGCAAGCGATTCGCTCTTGATTGACGCGGAAAAAA
>DFBR01000149.1:0-186 GCA_002367375.1 Erythrobacter sp. UBA3075
ACCATCGCCTGTCTTGATGGCTTCGCGCATGGCTTCGAGATCACCGAGGAAGCGGTCCATCATCTCCAGCACGGCATCCTGATTGTGCAGGAAGACATCGCGCCACATGGTCGGATCGCTCGCGGCGATGCGGGTGAAATCGCGAAAGCCACCGGCGGAATATTTGATGACTTCGCTGCGGCGCAC
>DFBR01000149.1:312-4489 GCA_002367375.1 Erythrobacter sp. UBA3075
CCTTCGTCCGCGCCATCGGGCGGGGTGAGAATACACCAGCGCCCGTCGAACAGGCTCGCAAAGCCCGCTTCGGGACCCGATTGCTCTGTGCCTGCGACGGGGTGCGCAGGGATGACGTGGTGGCCGGGCAATTCCTCTGCCAACGCCTTGCCGACGCGCTGTTTGGAGGAGCCGACATCGCTGACCACGGCATCGGGCGAGAGGCCCGGCGCGATGGCCTTGGCAGCATCGCGCATCGCGCCCACCGGCACGCACAGCACGATCAGATCGGCACCGCGCACAGCCTCTGCCGGGTCATCGGCAATAGTTTGCACAAGGCCAAGCTCGCGGGCCTTGGCGCGCACATCGGGATCGGCATCGTAGCCCACAGTCTTCACGCCAGGCAGATGCTCGCGCACCGCCAGCCCGATCGAGCCGCCGAGCAGGCCCAGCCCGATAATCGCGACCCGTTCAAAGGGCATTGGTGCCACCTGTCAGATCGGCGAGCAGGTCTGCAATCACGTCCATATCCTCACGCTTGCCAATGGTAATGCGTAGAGCATGGCCAAGCCCCTGCCCGGGCAGATGGCGCACGGCATAGCCTGCCTCACCAATCGCACCCAAAGCGGATTCGGCGCTTAACTCGCCTTTGAATTCGACCAGCACGAAATTGGCCATGCTCGGCACGGCGCGCAGGCCGCGATTGCCGAGCATGGCAATGCGCTGCGCAAATCTCTCGCGTTCGGCATTGTTGCGGTCGCGGCTGCGCTTCACAAAGTCCTGATCGCCCGTCGCCGCCAAAGCTGCCCGCTGCCCGCTTGAGGTGACGTTGAACGGACCTCTGATCCGGTTGAGCGCATCGACAATATGCGGCGCGCCGGTCGCCCAGCCTATCCGTTCGGCAGCAAGCCCATAGATCTTTGAGAAGGTCCGCGTGATCAGCACATTCTCATGGCTCGCCGCGAGGGCGAGGCCGTGGTCGTCGTCCGCCGACTCCAGATATTCGGCATAGGCCTGATCGAGCACCAGCAGCACATCGGCAGGCAGGCCGGCATGGAGCCGTTCAATCTCGCCGCGCGGCAGGAAGGTGCCGGTTGGATTGTTGGGATTGGCGATGAACATCACCCGCGTGCTCTCGGTCACCGCGCCCAGCAGCGCATCGACATCGGCGGTGTAGTCGCTGTCAGCCACTTCCACCGGCGTCGCTCCGCAGCGTTTGGCGGCGATGTCATAGACGGCAAAACTGTGGCGGCTGAACACGACCTCATCAGCCGCCCCGGCAAAGGCCTGCGCCGCCAGATTGAGCAATTCATCCGACCCGGTGCCGCATACGATGCGCGCCGGGTCGATACCATGCAGCGCGCCAATCGCCTGGCGCAGCGCAGTCGCTCCGGGGTCGGGATAATCGTTGGGTGATCCGGCGATTCCCAGCGCGTCCAGAGCCTTTGACGAACAGCCGAGCGGGTTCTCATTGGCGGACAGCTTCACCAGCGGCTTGCCGTCATCCGCCTTGGCCTTGCCCGGCACATAGGCATGGATCTGCGCCACATAGGGCTTCATCTGTGGTCGTGTTGCGCTCATGCCCGGGCGCATACCGTCACTTGCGCGCGAATGACAGCCTGCGATTGACACCGCATTGCCGCTCGCCCAAGTCGCAATTTGATCGATTATGGCCAGCACAAGCACAATCTCCGTCCGTAAAGAGGCACTGCCGGGTCCGCTTCCCCTCGATAGCGGGCGCGAGCTGGCGGGCGTGGAAATCGCGTTCGAGACCTATGGCGAGCTGAACGAGGCGCGTGAAAATGCGATCCTTGTCTTTCACGCGCTGACCGGTGACCAATTCGTGGCGAGCGAACATCCGATCACGGGCAAGCCCGGCTGGTGGGAACGTATGGTTGGCCCCGGCAAGCCTCTCGATACGGATCGCTTTCAAATCATCTGCGCTAATGTGCTGGGCAGCTGCATGGGCTCGACCGGACCGGCCAGCGCGGGCGAGGGCGGCACACCCTATGCCATGCAATTTCCCGTCATCACCATCCGCGACATGGTGCGCGCGCAGATGCGCCTGCTTGACGTGCTGGGGATCGAGACGCTGCATGCAGTTGTCGGCGGATCAATGGGCGGGATGCAGGCGCTAAGCTGCGCGGCGAACTTCCCCGAGCGAACTGGCCGCGTACTCGCCATCGCCACAACCGCTCGGCACAGCGCGCAGAACATCGCCTTTCACGAGGTCGGGCGGCAGGCAATTATGGCTGATCCTGCTTGGCAGGGCGGGGCCTATTACGATGGTGCATCGCCCGACAAGGGCCTGTCGGTGGCGCGCATGGCGGCGCATATTACCTATCTTTCCGAGGCCGGGCTGACCGAGAAATTCGGACGCCGTTTGCAGGACCGCGACGCGAAGAGCTTTGGTTTTGATGCGGATTTTCAGGTGGAAAGCTATCTGCGCCATCAGGGCATCAGCTTCACCGACCGCTTCGATGCGAACTCCTATCTCTACATCACCCGCGCGATGGACTATTTCGACCTCGCCGAAGAACATGGCGGGCTCCTTGCCAATGCCTTCAGCGATGCCAGCGACACGCGCTTTTGCCTCGTCAGCTTCGACACGGACTGGCTCTACACCACGGCTGACATGCGCGAGGTGGTCCACGCGCTCAATGCCGTGGCGGCGCCGGTCAGCTTTGTGGAACTCAGCGCGCCCTATGGTCACGACAGCTTCCTGCTCGATGTGCCCGCGCTCGACCGGGTGGTGAAAGGCTTTATCGGATGAGCAATCTGCGCTCGGACCTCGCCAAGATTGCGCAGAATGTGCCGCAGGGCGCCCGCGTGCTCGATGTGGGCTGCGGCGATGGCGCGTTGATGGCCGAGTTGCAAAGCGGCAAGGGCGTCGATGCGCGCGGGATCGAGATCGACCCGGAAGAAGTGGAAAAGGCCGTCGCACGCGGATTGTCCGTGGTGCAGGGCGATGCCAATCGCGATCTGGCTGATTATCCCGATGGCGCGTTTGACGTGGCGATCCTTAGCCAGACACTCCAGACCGCGCAGCGGCCGGACTGGCTGCTCGACCAATTGCTACGCGTCGGCCAGACCGCCTTCGTCAGCTTCCCCAACTTCGCCTATTGGCGGATGCGCCTGGCGTTGTTGTTCGGCGGCAAGATGCCGGTGGTACGCCATCTGCCGGTAAGCTGGTATGCGACCAGGAATATCCACCATCTGACGGTGGAGGACTTCCGCCATTTGCTCGCCGAGAAGGGTGTAACGGTGGAGGATAGCTGGTATTTTGCCGGAGGAACCGAGATCGGCGGTGCGAATGCCAATTGGCGCGCCGAACACGCGGTGTTTCGACTTGCGCGGTAAGGCTCAGCCCTTCAATCGCTCGGCATGCCAGGCGATGTGATCGTCCATAAAGGTTGAGACGAAGAAATAGCCATGGTCATAGCCGGGTTGCATCCGGATTGTGGCCGCTATGCCCGCATCGCGGCAGGCATTTTCGAACAGATGTGTCTTGAGTTCCTGTTCAAGCCATTCGTCGCCCGTTCCCTGATCGATCAGCACTTCGTCCAGCCGCGCGCCATCTTCCACAAGCGCGACGGAATCATACTCACGCCACACGCTGCGATCATCGCCGAGATAGCCAGTCAGCGCCTTGTCGCCCCATGGGCAGTTCAAGGGCGAGACAATCGGCGCAAAGGCGCTGGTTGAGCGGAAGCGGCCCGGATTGCGCAAGCTGACTGTGAGCGCGCCGTGGCCGCCCATCGAATGGCCCGAAATGCCCTGCCGCTCCATATCAACCGGGAAGTTTGCCGCGACCAGCGCGGGCAGTTCATCCTCCACATAGGCGCGCATCTGGAAGTGCTTGGCCCACGGCTCCTGCGTGGCGTTGACGTAGAAGCCTGCGCCTTGTCCGAAATCATAATCCTCATGATCGGGCACGCCTTCACCGCGCGGGCTCGTGTCCGGGCATACGAAGATTATCCCGTGCTCTGCACAAGCGCGCTTGTATTCGCATTTGATCATCGCGTTTTCATGCGTGCAAGTCAGGCCCGAAAGCCACCAGATCACCGGCAGTTTTGCGCCCTCTTCGTGATCGGGCACGTAGATCGCGAAGGTCATCGGGGTGCCGGTGCTGGTGCTTTCGTGCTGCCAGACCTGCTGCTCGCCAGCGTAGCAGCGCGCGGTGGAGATGTGAGTAAGG
>DFBR01000075.1 GCA_002367375.1 Erythrobacter sp. UBA3075
CCGGGCAATTCACCGCCAGCGCGCAGGTGGAAGCTCGCCAAAGGCTCCTCCGCTTCGATCAGGCGATCGTCAGCGTCGGTCCGGGCTCTTGCCGTCAAGATGTTTGCCGATGCCATACCCTCAGGCCTTCGCCTCAGTTTGCGTCGGAACCAGCAGAGCAGCGGCCTGTTCAATCGACAGATTCTCAAATCCTTCGGGCAAGGCAACTTCGGGATGAATCACGAGCATTTGCTCTTCCATTGCGCTTCCATCGAGCCCCGCAGCGCGCAACTCGACAGCGAGGCGAACTGCTTGCTTTTCACCGAAGGAGAGGATCGCGGTATCGCGCGACTGATCATTTGCCTGAGAAAGCGTGGTAGCGAAGATGGCCAAGCCTGCCCGGTCAATTTCGAGCGCCTCAGTCGCATCATGCTCCATCGCGCTTACAAGGGACGCAAATTGCTGAACGCGCCGCTGCGCTGGATCGTATGTTTCGCGCAGATTTGCTACTGCTGCGGATACCGTAGCTGGGTCACGCAGCAGGTAATTTTCCAATGCGCCAAGTGCGGAGTCGAACAGACCTGGCGGCAGCTCGTTCAAGGATTGTTCCATCCGGCGTTGTTGCTGCACGAATCGCGCCTGTGCTGCGAGTGCCCGAATGGCCTTAGCGGCAATGTCTGCATCGCTCGAAGCGCTGAGAAACTGCAACAGAGGGCTCCGCACAGGATCGATGCCGGCACGCTGGAAAAGCCGCTCAGCAACCAGTGCTTCAACCGCAAGTGAATGAATATGCGCCAGGAAAGCCGCATCATCGAACAGAAAATGGGCAATCGTATTGGCGCGCTGGTCGTGGAACTGATCCCCATTCTGCTCAACCACAGCATTGAGCAATTGGCGCGCAATATTCGCCACCATTCCGCGGACATGAGCGATGACCTGATCGTTGAACAAGGTGTGGTCATCATTGAACAGTAAATGCCGCAGGATTGGACCGGACGTCGCAACTATGGCGTCGCCATGCGTCAGTTGGGCGCGCAGCGTATCTTCCACAGCGCCTCCTGAATCGTCAGATTGACCATATTCGCTCATGCGTGCGGGTTAGCCTGTTAGCGTTAATTCCGCGTTAGCCGCCATCATTGGCTTCAGGAGCCAGTTTGGCGGCTAGCAGCACAGCGGCGACCAGCATGATGGCAGTCTCGGGAGTAACTATCGCGGCAAGCACCGCAATTGCGGCGGCGACCAACGCACGATCGCGCAAAGGCTCAATGAAATTGCGTACGGCTCGGCGATCCAGCAGGATTAGCGCAGCAACCAGCACAAAGCCGGGGAATGCAGCGCGGTACCAGAGACTGTCTATCGCAAGGACCGCAATGACCAGAAGCACAGCGTCAACCGCATGGCGAAGCCACGGTAGCCGCTTGATCCGACCAAAAGGCGCAATCGCAAGCCGGGAGAGGGCGAGGAAGCTTTCCAGCACCGGAACCGACAATGCAGCGAGACCAAAAGCGGCCAATGGCTGGTCGTAGATAGCCGCAGCGACCGAACCGCCGAGGACAAGCGTCGTCAGGCCCAGCAATGCAGGCCGCGCCCATTTGCGCTCCATCAGCCACGCGCCAGTGCGGGATACGCCGAATCGTGCGATTGTGCGCGAGACTGCCCCGGGCGCAGGCGTGCCAAGCTGATCGCGCATCCAACCCTTTTCGCGCCACTGCGCGGTTTCCTCATTGCCCACGAGCATCCAGCGGCCATCATCAAGCATCACATCGGCCAGCCGCGCCTCCGGCAGGCGGTTTTGCAAGGCGATCCGCAGCAGCGCCGCATGGGGTGCGGCATCTTCGGGCAGGCTGGTGAGATTCTCCAACCAGCGTCCCGGCAATGTCATTGCGCCGCCCCACGCTCGGTCGAGATCGATGCGCTCGAAACCGGCTGCGGCCCCCGGACCCGCCGATGTCACGAGCATTCGATCACCCTCGGCCCGGAGAAGATCAAGCGCCTGACGGGATTCTGGCAAAAGGCCAGGTTGCAGCACCAGCAGACTGTCTTCCCCGGCGATCGCACCCGCCAACGCGTGGCTGTTCGAGATCGCCTGATAGCGCATTCCCGATCCTTCGACCGCCTGCCGCATGGCAATCGCATCGGGCGAAGCGCCGCCACCATGGGTGATTACCATCGTGCAGCCGCATTCGCGCGCAAACAGCAATTGCCGCTGCGCAATCGATTTCCCGGCTATGGTGGGCTGTGCCCCCTCCCCCGGCTGTGGCAGACTGATAAGTGCGGCCCGCAAGGTCTGATGGCTCCTGTCGACGCGAATTCAGGTCAAGCTAGGGACCGGGAACCATACTGCCAAGCGGAAGGATCAACTCGCTGCGGAAAACCCGCTGGCATATTTGTTGAGTTTGCGCAGAACTACCGGATCACCGGGCGCGCCTTCCAGCGCCTCATCGGCCAACAGGACGAGATCTCCTGCATGGAAACTGGCTCCCAACCCGCATAAGCGTCTCGCCGCCGTCTGCCAGTTTCCGTCACATCTCGCGCGTCCCAGCAAGTCGATTTGGATCCCAAGGCTTTCAGCGAACGACGCACGCAATTCCGCCATCAGCGCAGGATCGTTGCCCGTTGCAGCAGAGAGGGTCAGTTCAAAGTCACCATGAGCATAAGCCATACCCCATGGATGGCGGACAATGTGTTAAGGCGGGGTTTCAAGCGCATTAGGTTGTGCTATTTGTCCCGGAATGACACGCCGACGCAGCCTCGTGCCTTCTGAAGAGGGCAAAAACATCGATATCGAACCGACATTTGGCCGGGACGAAGA
>DFBR01000100.1:0-3090 GCA_002367375.1 Erythrobacter sp. UBA3075
CGACTGCAATCAGCACGGTCTTGCCGTTGCTGATCAACCCAATACGGGAAATCCGTTCCATAATCATGGCTTGTTGAAGCTCTCGGTATTGCTGTGAATTCAGGTTTCAGCACGGTCGAGGGCATTTGCGATATGGTTAAGGAAATGCGCGGTCGCCGGTCAGCAATCTTGCTCGCTTACTGATCGGCTTAACTTCTCGCAAACAGGCACAAATCTGCCGGCCGCTCCATGCTGCCCGCGCAAGCGATGCCGGTTTCCCTGCGCACGAGCGCTTTGACTGCCAAAACTTGCACCGCGAATGGTGGAGCGCGCATTTTCATCGCTCTAAGTGTCCGCAGGATGTGGCGGCCGTATAAGTTTCAGATGACTTCGGGGGGAGCGGCCTCAATCGAAATGCGCACTCGCAACCAGCTGCTCAAAATCGCCCCGATTTCGATCAAAATAATAGATCGAAGGTGCTTCATAGAGCATCATGAAAAGCTCGCCCTCAATGATCGTTGCAACAGCAATTCCTCGACGGTTCAAATCATCAGCTCCGAGCGTGGAGAACTCAAATCGCACAGAATTCTGGCCCAAGAACGTGACCGGTTCAACAGACGTCACCTCGAATGTGGCAACCCCTTTTGCGATACGGAGCGAACTCTCCAAATAGTCGGGCAAATCCACCAAAAGCATTGAGTTGGAGAATTCTGGCATTGGCGTTTCCCGCCGATTGACCTCTCGAAACAGCGTATCGCCATTCTCCACTTCGGCGAAGAACAGGACATCATTCAGCAACTCGCCATCCAGCGTCCAACGTTCGGCGTTGCGACCGGGGCGCTGACTGATGCGATTCCATTCAATCGTGGGTACGATCGTTAAATCTGATCGGGCGACCGATACGGCTTCATTTGCATCAATTAAGCGGTGCGCTGATGCGCCCACTGGCAAACAAAACAATACCAACGCAAGTAGCAGGCCAATTTTACGCATTTTCAATCCCCTATCATCATGCGCAGCATCGCCGCGTCGTGCGCCTCTGGCATCAATTCCATATATGTACGCAGCGCATCTGTGCCTTGCGCAACTTCGTTGTTGCGCATCAACGCTAGACCCAATCCACGCCATGACTCAACGCGATCTGGCGCCAGTTCCAGTGCATCGCGATAGAATTCCGCGGCATTCACAAGGTCCCGAGGGTGGCCTCGACCGCGATAGAGCTCGCCTCGAGCAAACAGCAGGTCCCCAGTATACCCGTCGTTAGCCAGTCGACTTATGAGATAATCCGTACCGCCGAAATCATTGAGCGCCAGCTCATCATCCAGAAACTGCGGTATCCAGTCTTCCATAGCCGAACGATATGAAGCGCTGCCTCGATAATCGCCGCTTGGCACGCGGTTGGCGAGAGCTGCCAAGGTATCGGCCCTCTCCAGATTGGTCGGATGACTAGCGAAGAATGCGACCGCCTCATATCGACCGGACCGCCGCCCCCGGTCAGTCGCGGTATGATCGGATTCGTTCATTACGCCACGCCAGACATCGGCAGCCGCTGACACTTCGAAACCGGATTCGGCGAGGTAGCTAAAGCCCAAGATATCGGCAGATCGTTCTTGATTGCGGCGAAAATTGTAGATGCCACCGTAAACAGCAAGCCGCGTGTCGCGGCTATGGTTGTACCCAGTGCCATAATTGACCGCCGCCGCGCCAATCACCATTGCCCAAGCCGCGATATCGGTGCCGGTCCGGCTACGTCGGTAGCTGTTGAGCGAATGACGCAGTTCGAAATGCGCAAATTCATGCCCTAGGACAGATGCAAGCTCGGCTTCGCTACGCATCCGCAGCAGTAATCCAGAATATACCCGCATAGCCCCATTTGGCATCATAGAAGCATTGAAAGCTGGCGCTCGAACTATGTAGATGCGGACATTCTGACATCGGTCCTGACCCACAGTCCGGCAAAACAGAGAGCGGACGTAGTCATTCAGCACCGGATCGCGGATCACCCTGTCACTATCGCGCAAAATGCGTTCGTCTTCATCAGCCATTGCCCATAGGCCGCGTTCATCGCGATCCTGCGGCTGATAGACCCCCTCGTATGTCGGGACTTTGAACTCATCGTCTTGCGCTTGCGCCGAAGCCGTAATCGAACTGAAAACACAAAATGCCGCGATGAACGCGCGTAGCGCTATCATTCCGAATCTTCTTCCGCATTCGGGATCAAGGGGAAGTCTTCGAATAACTGCTCGACGCGGCGTTCGGCTCCGTCACCCTCTCTCACATCACCACCCATCTGCATGTCAGCATTGACCCAAAGGATGTTTCCAGTGCGCAAATCGACCAATGCGGCAAATCCGACATGCCGACCAGAACTCACGCCAACACCACCCAAAGCGCCGAATATTTGCAAAACCTTGCGGCCGGTTGAACCGTAGTGATCTTCAGTATTGATGAAGAGGGCGTAGTCGGCGTCCTGCGCGCCAGGCAAATCACCTACACCTGGACCTAGCGACCAGTCGAAAATGTCTTGTCGATTGTCAGCCTTCTTGGTCTCCAGCCGGTTTCCTACGAAGAATTGATAGGTGTGGATGGATTCTGCAACGGCACTGAACAACGCAATATACTCGTTCACCAAAAGCGCATCTTCGCCGAACGCCTCGGGCGCATCAACAAGAGAACTGCCATACTGCGCCTGATATCCTTCGATCGCATTTTCCAAATTGTCGCGGGCCAATTCTGTCCAATCGGCGCGAGGTTCGAACATGCCACCAGTTGATTGTTCGCCCACCCGAATGCGTGGACGAAAAACTAGTATCGTCACATCACCCTGAAGTTGTGTGGCATCGAAATCGTGTCGGACCGCTCCGCGCTCCTGCGCCGATGCGACCGCTGGCATAGTGACCAGAAAAAAGACAGCCAATCCAATTAAAGTGAAAAATTTTCGTATGTTAGCCCCCGTTTGTGTTGTGATCGTAGCTCAGGCAATCTTGCTGTCAATTGCGTAATGAAGTTCACTAATTGAAGGCATAATTAGTGTGTTCAGTTCACCTCTGATGCAAAGCCGCACCGGCGGCGGCGTGGTCGAAGAAGACGTGCGTGAAGGCCTTGTTGGCC
>DFBR01000100.1:3135-6093 GCA_002367375.1 Erythrobacter sp. UBA3075
CTAGACGAAAAGGCGGGGCGTATCGGAATGCTGGTGCGCCCCGTTTTTCTTGCTCAATCGCGATCAATAGTATTACATTCGGTGTGGCCAAGTTTTTGGGGGAAACACAGACCAATGGCAAGCAGACCGAACATGTGCGTGGCGCAGCCGCCGGCACCCAAGGGTGAAGATCTGATAATCGTCGAATTGGCAGAAAAGGCTGATGCTGCATTGGGCGGCTTTGGCAAAATCACCGATGCGACGAAATACGCAGGAGACGCAGCGGCGCGGCGCGCTTTTCGCCAATTCAACTGGGCTGCTTACGAACCGGTCAGGAATCGCTCGGGCAATCTGCGCGGGATGGTGATCAACAAGAAGATGCGTACCATCTTTCAGGTGACCAAACCGGTGACGGACTTCGTCGACAAACACAGCGCCAAACTCGCCCTGGCTGGCGCCTTGATCGAAATCGGCAAGGATATGGGCCGGATGGAAACGGTGCTGAAATCCGACATGGCCGATAGCGAAAAATACAGCCGCAGCGTCTTGCTGGGCAGTGCCGCTATCTTGCGCAGCGTCACCAGCGTGGTGCCCGCGACCTTTGAACTCGCCTCCACCGCGGCCCAAGGATATCTGATGCTCTATTCAGAAGCCACGGGGCATCAGGCTGGAAATCGTATCGCGAAGCAGTTCGATGCGCTGGACAAGCAGGTGACCGCTATCCATCGCAAGCAGTGGGATGGCGAAACCTGGTACAATGTGATTGAAGCAACGATTGACTGACGCGCCACACAATTGCCCTCGCCCGAACGCTGGTGTATAGGCTGGGCCAATCGCCCCGGTCCGTGTGAGAGCATTGCCTCACATCAGCCGGGGCGCAGTATTTTCTGACGCTTCACGCGCCCGTTTGAAAGGCCCATGCCCATGTCCCGCCGTCGCCAAATCTACGAAGGCAAGGCCAAGATCCTGTATGAAGGCCCCGAACCGGGCACGATCATCCAGTATTTCAAGGATGATGCGACCGCCTTCAACGCGGAAAAGCGCGGCACGATCAATGGCAAGGGCGTGATCAATAACCGCATCAGCGAGCATGTGTTCACGCGCCTCGCCCATATCGGCATTCCCACGCATTTCATTCGCCGCCTGAACATGCGCGAACAATTGGTGCGGCAGGTGGAGATCATTCCGCTGGAAGTGGTCGTGCGCAATATCGCAGCAGGCTCCATCGCCAAGCGCCTCGGGATCGAGGAAGGCGAAATGCTGCCCCACACGCTGATCGAATATTACCTGAAATCCGATGAGCTGGGCGATCCGCTGGTCGCTGAAGAACATATCGCGTGCTTCAATTGGGCCAGCCATGAAGAAATGCAGGATATGGCTGCGATGGCCATCCGCATTAACGATTTCATGTGCGGCATGTTCGCCGCGATCGACATCAAGCTGGTCGATTTCAAATTGGAATTCGGGCGCATTTTCGATGGTGACTTCAGCCGCGTAATTCTGGCCGATGAAATCAGCCCGGACAATTGCCGGCTGTGGGACTTCAATACCGGCGAAAAGCTCGACAAGGACCGGTTCCGCCGTGACCTTGGGGGCGAGGAAGAGGCCTATCAGGAAGTCGCCCGGCGGATGGGCCTGCTCCAGCAAGAAGACGATGGCACACCCGGCGAAGTGCTCGATATGAGTGCGCACCGCTCACGCCTGCGTCCATCGCCGACCAAGCCGAAAAAGTAGACTTCAGCTGCCAAGCAGTTCGTCTAGCCATGGCCCTGATTGCTTGCGCCGCTCTTCAAGTGTGCGTTCGACAAGCGCACGCATTTCGCCGACTGTATTGGGGCAATAGCCGCGGTATGGCGCGTCTGGATCATGTCGCTCTTGCAGCGCATTTTCCATTCCGGCGATAACAGATGTCGCGCCATCATCGCGTGTGAGATAAGCCGATATCGCTGCCCACTCTTCCTCTTCAATCTGGTCGTTGACTTCGCTCAGCCCCCGATAGTGTGAGCTCGTGATAGAAATTTGGGGGGAATTATAATGACTGAGGGCCAGCCTGTGCGAGCCCTCACGTTCAAACCGTAAAAGCGGCAAGCTCCGGTATCTGAAAGCAATATCCTGCCCATAACCGTGTCGCGTGACGGTACTAAGGGCGTCGCCAATCAGTTCCTCGTCAAGATGTTCGTGCAAGTATGCAGCCACAAAATCGTGCACTTCGGCGTTGCAGCGCGGCGCAATCGTTGCATATTGGGAGGGAAAGCGGTTCGGGCGCTGAGCCCGCTGTCCTATAACAATGATTCTTAATTGGCCTTCACCGGAAATAGGTTCTGGTAGCGGCGGCCGCGCGATATGCGGCGCATTGGCAATTTGCTCTGCCAACTGGGAATACAGCTGGTCATCGCGCACCGGGGAAGGGCCTCCAATGTGGCAAGGCCCACCTCGCCACACGCGGACAATCGCTGGCATCAAGGCATCAACCAAGAGTTGCGTCTGCCGGAAGAGTTCCAGTTCCCGCCACTCCGCCGCATTATCGGCCCAGAATTCTCGCTGGCGATCCGGTATGCGCGCCAACCATTCCTCATAGTGCGCCATGCGCCGCGAGCGCTCGACTTCGTCTAAGTCATTCTCAAACGGGTCGCCGTTTTCGAAGAATATTTCCTCTCCGGCGTAGTAGGTGCAGGCATTGACGGCCACCGGCATCGCGCCAGTCAACAATGCTGCGGCCAATAACGACGCCTTCCTCGCGGCCTTGTCCCGAATGCTGCTTTTGCTCCTCATAAACAACATCATACGCCAAATGGTCGCCACAGTGAAGGTGCGGATTCTCACAAGCCATGGACTTTCGCCCATGTTCTGTTGCGCCAACTTCATCGGCAATGCATATGGATGAACCGAGCAACAAGCGCAGCAGCTCTGCGCACCATATTTCTGACAAGAACCTGAAACTTAGGGGACTTTTCGATGACCATCCGCCGTGCATTCAGC
>DFBR01000214.1:0-815 GCA_002367375.1 Erythrobacter sp. UBA3075
CCGCCTTCGGGCGTAGTCCAGTTGATGTTCTGATTGGGGTCCTTGATATCGCAAGTCTTGCAATGAACACAGTTTTGCGAATTTATCTGGAATTTGGGTTCCTGCCCGTCCTCAATCAGCCATTCATAGACCCCCGCCGGGCAATAGCGTGTCGAGGGGCCTGCGAAGATTTCGAACTCGCTTTCCTTCTGAAGCTCTAGATCGGCCACCTTCAAGTGATTGGGCTGGTCCTCGGCATGGTTGGTGAAGCTGTAGGAAACACTGGTCAGGCGATCGAAGCTGATCTTGCCATCTGGCTTGGGATAATCGATCGGTTGGTACATATCCGCACGCTGCAACTCGGTGTAATCACGGTGATGCTTCATCGCCGGGAGCAGGCCAATTTTCAGCTGGCGCATCCACATGTCGAGGCCCGCCAGAACGGAGCCGACATCGCCGCCAAACTTGGCGACGAGCGGTTGGGCATTCTTCACTTTCTTCAACTCGGTCGCGATCCAGCTTTCGCGCAGATTACTGTCGTAATCGGCAAGCTCGGTATGCTCGCTGCCCGCTGCAACAGCCACCGCGATGCTTTCTGCCGCCAGCATACCGCTCTTCATCGCGGTGTGGCTGCCTTTGATGCGCGGCACATTCACAAAGCCTGCCGCACACCCGATCAGCGCGCCACCAGGGAAGGCGAGTTTTGGCACGGACTGCCACCCGCCTTCATTGATAGCGCGCGCGCCGTAAGCAACCCGGGTGCCACCTTCGAGAAATTCGCGGATCGCAGGATGCTGTTTCCAGCGCTGAAATTCCTGGAAAGGCGAAACGTAGGG
>DFBR01000214.1:833-4094 GCA_002367375.1 Erythrobacter sp. UBA3075
GATAACGGCCAGCCCTGCGTATGGATCACGCGGCCTGGAACATGTTTGTCCGGGTCAATGTCCCACAATTCCTTGATGCCGAGGCCGTAAACCTGCGGCTGACAATTGGCCTCCAGATCGAAGCGCTCTTTCATCTGCTTGGTCAGATTGCCGCGCGCGCCCTCTGCGAACAGCGTGTATTTGGCCTGTATTTCCATGCCCGGCTGGTAGTCCGATTTATGACTGCCATCGGCGGCCACGCCCATGTCCTGCGTGATGACGCCGGTCACCGCGCCCGCATCGTCAAACATCACTTCCGAAGCCGGAAAGCCGGGGAATACCATAACGCCCAGCGCTTCCGCCTGCTCACCCAACCAGCGCGTCAGGCTGCCAAGTGACCCGGTATAACAGCCATCGTTCGACATAAACGGCGGCATGATAATGTGCGGAACGTCAACCTTGCCGCCTTTGGACAGCATCCAGTGCCAATTGTCGGTGACAGGCGTTTGGGCCATCGGGCAATCCATATTGCGCCAATCGGGCAAAAGCTCGTCCAGCGATTTAGGATCGACCACCGCGCCCGAAAGGATATGCGCCCCGATTTCGGAGCCCTTTTCAAGGACCACAACTTCAAGCTCTTCATTCAGCTGTTTCAGCCGGATCGCAGCAGCGAGGCCAGCAACGCCCCCGCCCACAATCACAACATCTACGGGCATTGATTCCCGTTCACTCATCGCTTTGTCCCGTTTTGCATATAATCCACTGCAGCGGGACTTGATCGCTGGCCAACAGCAGGTCAAGACCGCGCGTGGTCCACATGACAGAAAATCACACCAATATTTCGCTGGCAGAGCAATATAGCGCGACCCTTGACTGGTGGCGCGATGCTGGCGTGGATTACCTGTTCGAGGACGAGGTTCAGTCGCTGCTGGAGGAACAGAAGGCCGCACATGTGCCCGCCTCGCCCGCCGCAGCCGACTCAAAACCCGTTCCGAAAGAGCCTGCTGTGGCTGAAAAGGATCTGCCCGGCGATCTTGCAGCATTCCGCACATGGTGGATGGAAAGTGAGGCGCTGCCATCCGGCTCGGCCCCGCGCATTGCCCCAAAAGGCGCCGCAGGCGCTCCGCTGATGCTGATCGCGCCCATGCCCGAAATCGATGACGGCGAGCAGTTGCTGGCCGGACCGCAGGGGAAAATGCTCGGCAATCTGACGCGCGCGCTAGGACACGCGAAAGACGCGCCCTATGTGGCCTCAGCCCTGCCTTCGAACATCACCCTACCCGACTGGGATGCTCTAACTGGCGAGGGTATCGGAGCCGCGCTGCGCCGCCATATCGAACTCGCCAAGCCAAAGCGTGTCGTCCTGTTTGGCAGCAAGCTACCTGCATTGCTTGGCCACGATGCATCTGCATCGCCCGAAACTTTAACCGAGATTGCGGGCATTCCCGCGTTCGCCACATTTGCACCCGAACGCCTGCTCGACCACCCGCGCCAGCGCGCGCGCCTGTGGCATCGCCTGCTGGAATGGACTGCCTGACATATGACGACCTTCAAACCCGTTCTGACCCTTTGTGCCCTTGCAGGGGTCATCTGCACCCCGCTCAATGTGCAGGCGCAATCAGGCGAGCAAGCGCAAAACACCCGCACCTATTTCACCGCGCGCATCACGGCGCAGGAAGTGCCGCAACAACTCTCCGCCGATGAGCGTGCGCACTTTAGCGCCTTGTTCCGCGCCATCGAGGCCGAGCGATGGTCAGATGTGGAAAGCCTGCTCTCACAGCGTCCCAATGGCCTGCTGACCGATGTCGCCCGCGCCGAATATTACCTCCACGCCAATTCACCGCGCGTCGAATTGCCCGCTTTGCTGGAGTGGCTGCGGTCAGGCGAAAACCTGCCCCAAGCCGAGCAAATCGGGCGGCTCAGCGTTACGCGCGGGGCTGCGCGCGAACCGGACCTGCCCTATGTACGGCCAACGCGGTCGCAAGGCACAATGCCGCGCCGCACACGTCCACGCACCGTCAGCGATGGCACCATGCCAGCGAGCATCAGATCGGCCATACTCCAACACATTTCCGATGATGACCCTTACGGAGCGCGGCAACTGCTCGATGGCATCGACGCCGGTCTAAGCAGCGAGGCCCGTGCCGAGTGGCGTCAGCGGGTCGCTTTCAGCTTCTTCATTGAGAACCGCGATGCCGAGGCGCTGGCGATGGCGCAGACAGTGGGGGCTGGGAGCGGGTCGTGGGTTGCTGAAGGGGATTGGGTCGCTGGCCTTGCCGCATGGCGGCTGAATGACTGCCGGACCGCTGGCGAGTATTTCCAGCGCGCAGCCGCCGGGGCCGCCAGCCCCAATCTGCGCTCTGCCGCACTGTATTGGGGATCGCGCGCGGCCTTACGTTGCCGCCAGCCCGATCTCAGCACGCGGCTACTTAACGACGCAGCGAGTGATGATCGGACCATGTATGGGATGTTGGCCGCCGAACAACTTGGCCGGCAGTTACCAGACCGCGTGGAAAGTGCTGATTTCACGCAGGCGGACTGGCAGGCCCTTGGCTCTGAGGAAAATGTGCGGATCGCGATCGCACTCGCTGAAATCGGGCAGGATGTGCTGGGCAGTCAGGTCCTGCTGCATCAGGCGCGGATCGGCAATCCGCAGGACTATGCGCCCCTGTCACGACTCGCGCGCACGCTAGGTTTCCCTCAGACGCAGCTGTTCATGGCCTTCAACGCGCCGAGCGGGGCTCAGGCTGATCCTGCATCGCACTTCCCCGCGCCCAAGATCGCACCTTACAATGGCTGGCAAGTCGACCCCGCTTTGGCCTTTGCGCATATTCTGCAAGAGAGCGCTTTCCGCCCCAATGCTACCAGCCCAGCCAATGCACAGGGCCTGATGCAGATCACGCCGATCACCGTGCGCCAGCACGCACCATCTTTGGGCGTGAGCGCAAGCCGGGTGAACATTTACGATCCTGAGACCAATCTCGCTTTCGGGCAACGCAATCTGGAAATGCTGCGCGATGATCCGACAACGCGCGGACGGCTGCCCGTCATCATGGCTGCTTATAACGCCGGCATGACGCCAATTCGCCGTTGGGAGACCGAAATCCGCGATTTCGAGGATCCGCTGCTCTATATGGAGGCGATCCCTTATTGGGAGACCCGCGGCTATGTGGCCATCGTGATGCGCAATTACTGGATGTATGAGCGGCAGGCGAACGCTCCGTCACCCAGTCGCAGGGCGTTGGCGCAGAATGGCTGGCCGCTGTTCCCGGACGGCAACGG
>DFBR01000214.1:4129-6659 GCA_002367375.1 Erythrobacter sp. UBA3075
CACGCGGCCTAGTCGGTTGAGGGTTCGTAACAGCCGAGTTCCAGCCCTTCCGGATCGGAAAAGTGGAACCGGCGTCCGCCGGGAAAATCAAAAATGTCCAGCGTGATCGTGCCGCCAGCGGCAATCACCGCGTCACGCGCATCCTCAATCGATCCAACTCGTATGACCGGGAGAATGGATTTCGAACTATGCTCTGCCCCGGTGCCGTTGAGCGCCATTTGGCATGGAGCTTCTTCATGGGCGGCGTAATCCGGCCCGTATTCGGTGAAGTTCCAACCAAACGCCTTGCTGTAAAATTCCCGCTCCTGCGTCGCTGATCCGACGGGTAGTTCCAGATAGTCCAGTATTCCCATTGCATGTCTCCCAGCTTGCCTGCGTCAGCATTGTGTTCTATTTATGTTCCATGCGCAAGATCAATCACGCAAACGCAATTATGCCCGTAAAAGGGCGCGGAGCGCAATCAGCGCAGGTTCCGCAACGCTTTGGCCTTGCCGATCGGCAATCCGATGGCGACTGGCGCGATGCGATGGAGGCACTCGATGGTCCTCCGGTCAAGTTGCGAACCAGCGTGACAGAGGAACATCCCAAGACAATCCTCAGCTTCAACCAGTCTCCTGACATTGCCTTTGACCGCTCGATCAATGCTTATCGCGGGTGTGAACATGGCTGCGTCTATTGTTTTGCGCGCCCAACCCATGCCTATCATGATCTGTCACCCGGTCTCGATTTCGAAACCAAGCTGTTCGCCAAGCCGGATGCACCAAGACTCCTGCGCGAGACGCTTTCGCGGCCCAAATACCGCCCGCGCCCGATCGCAATGGGCACCAATACCGATCCTTATCAGCCAATCGAAAACCGCTATCGTATCACCCGCGAACTGCTCGAAGTCTGCCTCGACACGCGCCATCCTGTAACCATCACCACGAAATCAGATCGCATCCTGCGCGATCTGGACCTGCTGATGGAGATGTCTCAGCGGAATTTAGTTGCGATCGCCATCTCGGTGACATCCTTTGATCCAGAACTATCCCGCAAGCTGGAACCGCGCGCAGCATCTCCTGCAAAGCGCATGGCCGCGCTGAAGGAACTAGCGGCTGCGGGGGTGCCTACGCATTGCTCGATCTCTCCTATAATTCCGGCAATCACCGATGAATTCATGGAGGCTATCATCACCAAGGCCGCAGATGCTGGTGTGGCAAGCTGCGGCTGGATACCTTTAAGATTGCCACATGAAGTCGCGCCATTGTTTCACGAATGGCTCGATGTTCACTTCCCTCAGCGTGCCGACAAGGTGATGAATATCGTGCGCTCGATTCGCAATGGGCGGGACAATGATCCGCAATTTTTCAGTCGTATGAAGCCGAGCGGGGTCTGGGCAGACCTGCTGCGCACGCGCTTTCGCATTGCATGTCGCCGTACCGATATGAAAAAGCTGCGGTTCGAGCTTGATTGTTCACAGTTTCGAAGGCCAGAAACTGGCGGACAACTCAGACTGATATAAACACGGTGCAAGGCGCACATTTTTGCGCTAGGGCAAGTCTTGCATTGCTGCATTATGGGTTGTGCACCCGCATGATGTCGTGCATTGCTTCGCACGTGTTTGAATATAGGGGATAACCTCATGAGGAAGATCACTACCGCGCTCCTTTCGGCCACCGCGCTGATTTCCACGCCGGCACTCGCCGGTGATGGGGAGTTCTATTTTGGCCTTGGTGCCGGTGTCATGGACGCCGAAGATACTGAATTCCGTCTCGACACGGAAGAAGCCACGCTGGAAGGCGACTATGGTTGGACTGGCGAAGCCGTGCTCGGTTACGACGCTGGCCCGGTGCGCTTCGAAGTCGAAGCGGCCTACCAGAATTTCGACCTTGAAACGCTGGACACCAGCACCCTTGGTACCGTGGCCAGCATTGGCGGCCAAGGCGAAAACCAGTTCGATTTTGGTGAATTCTCACCAGTTGGTGGTGAGGGCGAGATCTGGAGCGGAATGCTCAACGTGCTGCTCGACTTTGGCGGCGATGAAGGTCTTGGTTTTGCCGTTGGTGGCGGTGTCGGCATCTCCAACGCTGCGTTCAATGATGTCCGCGCATATGCAACCGGCCCCGGCTTCATCGACGACAATGACGCGCGCTTCGCATGGCAGGCTGTCGCCCAATTGTACGGCCCAGTTACCGACAACATCGATGCCTCGCTGAAGTACAAATTCCACAATGTGGAAGGCGCGACCTACGTCGATCAAGTAGGCCGTTCATTCGACTCGAGCGTTCGCACACATGCGATCCTTGGCACGTTCATTCTGAACTTTGGTGGCGAAGAGCCGGCACCGCCGCCTCCGCCACCACCGCCACCTCCGCCGCCGCCGCCTCCCCCGCCACCACCTCCGCCTCCGCCGCCTCCGCCGCCGCAGGCTCAGTGCAACACGGGGCCGTATATCGTGTTCTTCGACTGGGATCAGTCGGACATCACGCCGGAAGCAGCGACCGTGCTCAACAGCGCAGTCACCGCCTATGGCGATTGCGGTAATGCCAGC
>DFBR01000164.1 GCA_002367375.1 Erythrobacter sp. UBA3075
GTGCGCTTGGTACTGCCCATTGCCGCATCTAAGACCGCGACAGACGGGCTCGACATGGCGATGGCCCAAACCGGAATTCTCAATCAAGGAACGCTGCTATGCAGGACATTTACATTCTTTCAGGCGCACGCACTGCAATCGGCACTTTTGGCGGTTCATTGGCGAAGTTTCGTCCGGCTGATCTGGGCACAATTGTCATCAAGGAAGCGCTCAAGCGGGCAGGTGTTTCGCCCTCTGCCATCGCACAGACGGCGATGGGTATTGTTATCCCGACTCAGCCTTCGGACGCCTATGTCAGCCGCGTTGCCTCGGTGAATGCAGGTATTCCAGTCCAGAGCACGGCGATGAATGTGAACCGGCTGTGCGGTTCGGGCCTGCAGGCGATTGTCTCGGCCGCGCAGGCGGTGAAGCTGGGCGAATGCGAGTTCGCCATTGGTGCCGGGGCCGAGGTTATGTCCCATGCGCCGCACATGACCAATGGCGCGCGTTATGGCACCAAGCTGGGCGATCTGACCTTGCAGGACGGAATGCTCGGCGCGCTGCACGATCCGTTCGATAATTTCCACATGGGCATCACGGCGGAGAACGTGGCCGAGCGCCTCTCGATCAGCCGGGAAGAGCAGGATGCTGCGGCGGTGGAGAGCCATAAGCGTGCCACGAACGCGACCGAACAGGGCTATTTCAAGGAGCAGATCGTCCCGGTTGAGATCAAGTCGCGCAAAGGCGTGACGCATTTCGATACCGACGAGCATGTGCGCGCCGATGCCACGCTGGAATCGATGGCGGGCCTGCGTCCGGTCTTTAAGAAAGATGGCACCGTCACGGCAGGCAATGCCAGCGGCATCAATGACGGGGCAGCAGCTGTCGTCCTTGCCAGTGGCGAGGCTGTTGAAGAACAGGGCTTGAAGCCGATGGCGAAGATCCTTGGCTGGGGACATGCGGGCGTCGAGCCCGAAGTGATGGGGCTTGGCCCCGTGCAAGCCGTGCCGGTCGCGCTGGAGCGCGCTGGCGTGTCGCTTGGCGATATCGACGTGATCGAAAGCAATGAAGCATTCGCAGCGCAGGCTTGCGGGGTTGCCAAGGAGCTGGGCTTCGATCCGGCCAAGGCCAATCCCAATGGCTCGGGCATTTCACTGGGCCATCCAGTCGGCGCGACCGGTTGCATCCTGACGGTCAAATGCATGTATGAGCTGCGGCGAACCGGCGGTCGCTATGGTCTCATCACCATGTGCATTGGTGGCGGTCAGGGCATCGCGATGGTGATCGAGAATTGCGACTGATTTCCTATGCTATTCTGGCAATGACCAAGCCTGATTGAGACCAAACTTGATTGAGACGGGGCGAGATCACTGATAACGCGCTGAACATGTCTTCATGTGAAACCTGCGTCGTGCGCAACACGGCCATCTGTTCGGGGCTTGATGCTGCCGAATTAGGGCTGCTCAACAATATCGGTCGTCAACGGCGTCTGGAAGCGGGCGAATCGCTTGTCTGGGAAGGCGAGGATTCGGTGCTGGTGGCAAATGTTATCGACGGAATGCTCAAGCTGAGCGCGGGGACAGAGGATGGGCGCGAGCAGATTGTCGGTGTGGTCTATCCATCTGAATTCATCGGTAGACCTTTTGGCCGGTCAACCGATTATTCGGTTACCGCACTTACCGAGGCCGAAGTTTGCGTGTTCGCGCGGGCGGATTTCGACCGATTTGCTGCCGAGCATCCTGCGCTGGAGCACAAGCTGCTCGAACGCACGCTGACGGAGCTTGATCGGACACGTAAGTGGATGCTGCTTCTTTCGCGCAAGAACGCGCAGGAAAAAGTGGCCACGTTCTTACTGGAAATGTCTGAAAGACTGGCCCCCGCTGATTGCGAGGCTGCGGCCGGGGTGCAGTGGTTGAAGGTTTTTGACCTGCCTTTTTCGCGCCAGCAGATCGGCGATGTGCTGGGTCTGACCATTGAAACCGTCAGCCGCCAGATGATGGCGCTCAGCCGCGCTGGCGTTATCGCTCTACCAAGTCGCCGCGCAGTCGAGATTGTCGACCGCGCGGCGCTGGAAGATATGGCGAGCTGACCTTGTTGCCCTGATTGGCGACTCGCATCAGTCAATACATCAGAAGCGGTAGGAAAGTCCGGCGCTAATGACCCACGGATCGAGGTTATGTTCGGTTTCGATCACGGGTGTGCCATCGGCAAACCACGTGGCGGTCGTGCCCACGAAATAGCGCTTGGCGTCAATCGAGGCACCAAATCCATTGTCGCCAATTGGAATGTCAATTCCGGCCTGAAGCGCGAAGCCCAGTTCATCGCTGAACGAGAAATCATCTGCGCCCAAGGCCACCGCTGTCGCGCCCGGCTCATCGTCGATCCACAGGAAATAGGTCGGGCCTGCACCAACATAGGGTGACACGCCGCCGGGGTTGAAGTGATATTTCAGCGTGAAAGTGGCGGGGATCAGCAGTCCATCCGCAACCAATTCAGTCCCCGCAGCGCCATCGACACCGTCGACATCATGCTGCGTTGCGCAGCAAATCGTTTCAACCGAGATGTTGGGTGAGACGAAATACTCGATCGCCAGAGTCGGTACGAAATTGTTATTGGCTTCGGTCTGCGTTCCAGCAGGAAGGCCCACGAGGTCAAAATTGACCTGATCAATCTCGCCATCGGGCAGGACAGCGGTGCCAAGCACCTTGACCTGAATATCTCCGGCGTCCTGCGCACTAGCCGGCGCGGCCACAGCTGCCAGTGCAATGGTCAAAGCAGTTCCACCAAGCATACACAGCGATTTCTTCGTCATCATTCGCACTCCATGTTTGCCGCACCGGTCATCCCTTGTGACCTGCCATGCGGGCGAGGTCGAAATGACAGCGGCAATCCGGCACCGCTTTGATCTGGCGCAAGTTTGGCGAACAAAAATTTCCTGTGCCTGAAATGATATTTTTGATTGCGATCAACGAAAGGCATGTCAGAATCGCTAGCGGTTCAAGAGAATCAGAGGGACGGTATATCAATGGAAGCCTTGCTCACCCGCTCAGGGGTCTTTTTCGTGCTGATATTCGCTGCACTTGCTTTGGCAGGGCTGGCGCAGGATGCAGCATTTGCAGTCCACATGACGATTGTCGCGTTGGCAGCTGGCATTGCGCTGGTCGCGACCGTGTGGCGGACCGAATTTGATGCGGCGACACGCGATGTGCTGCGAATGCCTGCAGATGAAAGCCGTTATGATGATGATCCGGTGCGCTGGGGCGTTATTGCCACGGTTTTCTGGGGCATGGCAGGCTTCCTCGCGGGGCTTTTCATCGCTCTGCAACTGGCCTTTCCCGTCCTGAATATTGAACCGTACCTCAACTTCGGCCGCGTGCGCCCGTTGCACACCAGTGCGGTGATTTTTGCATTTGGCGGTAATGCGCTGATTGCTACCAGCTTTTATGTCGTGCAACGCACCTGCCGAGCGCGTCTGGCCCTTCCCGGTCTCGCGCGGTTTGTGTTCTGGGGATATCAGCTCTTCATTGTGCTGGCGGCTACCGGCTATCTTATGGGCACAACGCAGAGCCGCGAATATGCGGAACCTGAATGGTATGTCGATCTTTGGCTGACCATCGTCTGGGTCGCCTATCTGGTGGTATTCGTTGCCACGATTATGAAGCGTAAAGAGCCACATATCTATGTGGCAAACTGGTTCTACCTTGCCTTCATCATTACGATTGCAATGTTGCATGTCGTCAACAATCTGGCCGTCCCGGTCAGCCTGTTGGGAGGCAAGAGTTATTCCCTGTTTGCCGGCGTTCAAGATGCGCTGGTGCAGTGGTGGTATGGCCACAATGCGGTGGGCTTCTTCCTGACCGCAGGCTTCCTTGCCATGATGTATTACTTCGTGCCGAAGCAGGCAGAGCGACCGGTCTATTCCTACCGCCTGTCGATCATCCACTTCTGGTCGCTGATCTTCCTCTATATCTGGGCGGGTCCGCACCACCTGCATTACACAGCGCTGCCCGACTGGGCGCAGACACTGGGCATGGTCTTTTCGATCATGCTGTGGATGCCGAGCTGGGGCGGGATGATCAACGGCCTGATGACGTTGAACGGTGCTTGGGACAAAGTCCGCACCGATCCGATCATCCGCATGATGGTGATGGCACTGGCCTTCTACGGCATGAGCACGTTTGAAGGGCCGATGCTGTCGATCAAGGCAGTCAACAGCCTGAGCCACTACACCGACTGGACCATTGGTCACGTGCATTCCGGCGCGCTCGGCTGGAACGGAATGATTACCTTTGGCGCAATCTACTACCTGGTGCCGCGGCTGTGGAAGCGTGAGCGGTTGTATTCGCTGCGGATGGTCAACTGGCACTTCTGGCTCGCGACCGTCGGCATCGTTTTCTATGCCGCCAGCATGTGGGTCGCCGGTGTGACACAGGGCCTGATGTGGCGTGAGTACGGCCTCGACGGATATCTTGTGAACAGCTTTGTCGATACCGTTGCCGCCCTGTTCGAGATGTATGTGCTGCGTGCCTTTGGCGGGTTGCTCTACCTCGCTGGCGCGGTGATCATGGTGGTCAATGTGTGGGCTACCATACTTGGCAAGACACGCGACGAAGCGCCGATGACTCAAGCCAAATATGACCCCGAAGCTGACCGCCCCGCAGCGGCAATCCCGGCTGAGTAGGACCAAAACAGATGACTGATCCTGTAGTAGAAGAAAACGCCGAGACCGCTGAGAAAGTCACGGGTCACAAGCGGCTTGAACGCAATGTCACCCTGCTGGGCGTGGGCGCGCTGGTCGCGGTCTCCATCGGCGGCGTGGTGGAAATCGCTCCATTGTTCTGGATCGATAACACGATCGAAGAAGTGGACGGGATGCGTCCCTACACTCCTTTGGAGCAGGCCGGACGCGACATCTATATCCGTGAAGGGTGCTATACCTGTCACAGCCAGATGATCCGGCCCTTCCCCGATGAGGTGGAGCGCTATGGCCATTACTCGCTGGCGGCAGAGAGCATGTACGATCATCCCTTCCAATGGGGCTCCAAACGCACTGGGCCTGATCTGGCTCGGGTTGGTGGTCGCTATTCGGATGAATGGCATGTGCAGCACCTGATCAACCCGCAAAGCGTGGTGCCTGAAAGCATCATGCCGCAGTATAGCTTTCTGGCAGATACAAACCTTCGTGTAGCCGATCCCGTAGCAACGCTGGAAGCGCTTGCCATTGTTGGCGTGCCCTACAGCGAAACTGACATTTCTATGGCAGCAGAAGATCTGGCCTCGCAGGGTGACCCCAACGTCCCGGCTGGCGATTTGCTAGACCGCTATCCCAAGGCACAAGTGCGCGATTTTGATGGTGATCCTGATCGCTTGACTGAAATGGATGCGCTGATCGCGTACCTGCAGGTGCTCGGCACGCTGGTCGATGTGAATAGCGCTGCGGCGCAGGAAGAGCTGGCTTCGGAGACTGGCCGATGAGCGAACATTCGACTTACGAAGTGTTGCGGCAAATTGCCGACAGCTGGGGCCTGCTGGCCATGCTGGTGCTGTGGGTAGGCTTTGCCCTGTGGGCCTTTCGCCCCGGTGCCAAGCGCCATCACGAAGATGCGGCGAACATGATTTTCAAGGACGATAGCAATGGCGAATGAACGTCAAGACGGCCGTCGCAAGGACGAAGCCACTAACACCGAATTTGTCGGCCATGAGTGGGACGGCATCGAAGAGCTGGATACGCCCATGCCGCGCTGGTGGCTGTGGACCTTCTACGCCACGATTGTTTGGGGCCTCGCTTACACGGTCTTTTACCCCGCATGGCCGATGATCAATCAGGCGACCGCAGGTGTTCTCGAATGGACCAGTCGCGGCCAATTGGCCGAAGAATTGTCGGCAGCTGAACTGGAACGTGCCGATGTCCGCGCGCAGATCGCGGCGACTCCGTTGGAGCGCTTGCCTGACGACAGCGTTCTGCTGGCGCAGGCTGTGGCTGGTGGCCGCGCGGCCTATCAGGTCAATTGCATTCAGTGTCACGGTTCGGGCGCGGCTGGCAGCCAGGAACTTGGCTATCCCAACCTCAGCGATGATGACTGGCTGTGGGG
>DFBR01000058.1:0-7135 GCA_002367375.1 Erythrobacter sp. UBA3075
TCATCGACGCATTATTGTCCCACCATACGGTGTTTTCAGTCTCGGCATCGCGAACAATGAACTTGTCCTTCGCACTGCGTCCTGTGTGCTTGCCGGTTTCGACCACCAGCGGCCCACCCTGCGCCAGCAGCGCTTCGCCATTGGCAATAGCGGCTTCGACAAGTTCAGGCCGGTTCAAATTGGCGTGGATCGTGGCGGACGTGGCAATGCCCTGAGCGGAAAGCGGGACACTAAGCAAAGCGGACAAGGCGAGCTCCTAATTCGGGAAAACGGCTGTGTTAGCGGTGTGGACGCATTCGTATGCGCTTGAGTCAGGCTGCGCATAGGGGGGTGAATTTGCGCCGTCAATTTGCCTGATTGGTGAATCACGCGAGTTTGCCCGATGTTATCGTTCACAACGCGCCGATACGGTTTTCCTCCGAGCCAATGCGCAGCAAAGTTGTGTAACGCGCTGCGAAAAGTTACTCCGTTCGCAGGCAAGGTAGGCAATGATGCAAGCAGACAAGCAGCAGGCTGAAAATTCGCGCGACCCGGTCGAGGGGAAGGCCGATGGGCAGGCTGGCTCCGACGCGTCATCGGCAGGCGAGAATCAGCGCGTGATCGCGCTGGTGGATGATGACCGCAATATCCTGACCACGCTGTCGATCGCGCTGCAGGCGGAAGGCTATGCCACGCGAGTCTATTCCGACGGCGAGGCGGCGCTGGCTGCGCTGCAATCAAATCCACCCGATCTTGCCGTGTTCGATATCAAGATGCCGCGCATGGACGGGATGGAACTGTTGCGCCAATTGCGTGCCCATTCGGATTTGCCGGTGATCTTCCTGACCAGCAAGGATCAGGAGGAGGACGAAGAGGCGGGCCTCGCCATGGGCGCGGACGACTATATCGCCAAGCCATTCAGCCAACGCCTGCTGCTCGCCCGTATCCGCGCGATCCTGCGCCGTGCTGCACCATTGGAAGAGGGGCATGAGCCGGCTTCAGATGCAAAGGCTCCCGCGAACGGGCTAATTGTCCGTGGTCGGTTGTCGATGGACCCGGCACGCCATCAGGTCACATGGGGTGGCGACAATGTCAGCCTGACAGTTACCGAGTTCCTGATTCTGGAGGCGCTCGCCCAGCGCCCCGGCGTGATCAAAAGCCGCAACCAGTTGATGGATGCTGCCTATCCGGATGACATCTTTGTCGATGATCGCACGGTCGATTCGCACATCAAGCGGCTGCGCCGCAAATTCCGCAGCGTTGACCCCGGCTTCGGTGCGATCGAGACTTTGTACGGCGCGGGATACAGTTTCTCAGATGGCTGAAGAAACAGAGGCCGCCAGCCGGTTTGAACGGCTCGCCTTCCCCATCGGGACTTCGCTCACCAAGCGAATTCTCGCGGTCAATCTCATCCCGCTGCTGGTGCTGGCGGGCAGCCTGTTTTTCCTCGATTCCTACCGCCGCCAATTGCTGGACGAGCGATTCAAGCTGGCACGGATCGAAGCGCAGATCACGGCAGAAGCACTGGCAGGCGCGCAGAGCGAACGGCAAGAGGCGCTGATCAGCCAGATCGGCCGCGAACAGGGCATGCGGCTGCGCATGTATGATTCCGAGGGCGCACTGATCGCCGACAGTTTCGTGCTCGACGAACCCAGCTTCACTTTCGATGATCCAGTGGCCGAACCCTTTCTGGAAGACCTCGCCCGCTGGACCGATGACGCCGTGAATTTCGTGGTCGGCGCGCCTGATGCGCCATCCTATGTCGAGCCGGACAGCACTGATGCCGATAGTTGGCCCGAACTCGCCCGCGTGCGCCAGCAAGGCCTCAGCCAGATCGAACTGCGCCGCGCGCCCGATGGTACGCCGGTCATCAATGCCGCTGCACCAATGGGCAACAATGGTGCCAGCCTGCTGACAACGCGCAATGCGGTCGACATCACGCAGGCGGTGCGCACCGCGCGCAGCAGCCTGATGACGATCATCCTGCTGACGCTGCTCGTTTCCACCGTGCTCTCGCTCTACCTCGCCAACACCATCATTGATCCCTTGCGGCGATTGGTGCGCGCGACCCAGCGCGTGCGGCTGGGGCGGGAACGCGATATTGAAGTTCCCCGAATGCAGGAACGTGGTGATGAAATCGGCCTGCTGGCGCGCGCCGTGTCCGACATGACCGCAACCTTGCGCCACCGCATCGATGCCGTCGAAACCTTCGCTGCCGATGTCGCGCACGAAATCAAAAACCCGCTCGCCAGCCTTCGCAGCGCGACCGAGTCCCTCCCAAAAATGACCGATCCGGAACTGCGCGCGCAGCTGGTCGATGTCGCCGCGCATGACGTTCAACGGATCGACCGTCTGGTGTCCGAGATATCCGAAGCCAGCCGCATCGATGCCGAGCTCAGCCGCGCCACGTTTGAACCCGTTGATCTGTGCGAGCTGTTTGCCAATGTCGTCGCCCGCAAACAGGATCGCGGCGAAACGCAAGGCGTCACAATCAATGTGGAACGCGGCGATGTCCCCGCGCGGGTAATGGGAGTTCCGATCCGGCTGGAGCGGGTGGCGGAAAACCTGCTCGACAACGCATTGTCCTTTTCACCCAAGGGCGGGCGTATCCTGATCGCGATCTCGCAGGCAGACGGCCGCGTGCAGGTCAGCGTTTGCGATGAGGGACCGGGCATTCCTCAGGATGCGCGTGAGAAGGTCTTCCTCCGCTTCCATTCGCATCGCCCGGACGAGGAAAGTTTCGGCAACCACAGCGGGCTTGGTCTTGCCATCGGGCGCACAATCGCAGAGGCGCATGACGGATCGCTACGAGTTGAGGATGCCCCACCGGAATTTGGCGGAGCGTGCCTGTTGCTTGAACTGCCCGCCGCTAGAGAAATGATCGCATGAAGGGACACAAATGAGCGACGTAATGGCCAATGTGAGCTGCGTTGCCATGCGCTCTCGCGGTGTTCTGATTACCGGCGTGCCGGGAAGCGGCAAGTCGACGCTCGCCCTCGCCCTGCTGGATCGCGGCGGTGAACTGGTCGGCGATGATGGCGTCGCGCTGGAATGGGATGGTGAGCGTATGCTCGCCTCACCCCCGCCCAATACCGAAGGGCTGATCGAGATTCGCAATGTCGGCCTGCTCGAAGTGCCGGTCATCAGCGCGCCCATCTCAATTGTGATAAACCTGACCACCAATGCCGAGCGCCTGCCGCTTGGCCATGGGCAAGCCTTGTTGCTCGGGCAGGAAATTCCGCAGGTCGATCTTTTTCCCGACACTTATGCTCTCCCACTTAGGGCCGAGGCAGCGCTGGAAATCCACGGCCTGCCGTAAGAGGCATCTTCACATTTGCGGATAGAGGGCGCACATCGCGGACATGGGAGCGAAGACTCAAGAGAAACGGCAGCGCATCCTGCTCGTCACCGGAATGCTCGGTGCGGGCAAGACGACTGCGCTGCGCGAGCTGGAAGACCTTGGCTGGGAATCAATCGACAATTTCCCGATCCGACTGCTTGATCGGCTGGTCGGGCGCGATGATGAGGCGTTTTCGCTCGCCATCGGTTTCGATTGCCGGACACGCGGCTTTGTCCCGTCCGACGTAATCGAACAGGTGAAGCATTGGGTGGAGGAAGAGGACATCCCCATCACCACGCTGTTTCTTGACTGTGGGGGGAACGAGTTGGAACGCCGCTTCAACGAAACACGCCGGCGGCATTTTCTGGCGCAGGACCTGCCCGTGGCATCGGGCATTGCGGCGGAGCGCGAGTTGCTCGCTCCCCTTCGCCGCTGGGCCGACGTGCTGATCGACACTAGCGAATTCACCACCAATGATTTGAAACAGACGATCCGCGAACAATTTTCGCAGACCGCGCCGCAGGAGATGACCGTAACCGTATCCAGTTTCGGTTTTGCACGCGGCAAGCCGCCCACCGCCGATCTGGTGTTCGACATGCGCTTCCTTGACAATCCGCATTGGCAAGAAGACCTGCGCGAACAGACCGGGCTGGATGCCCCGGTCGGCGAATTTATTGAACGCAGCGCGGTATTTGCGTCCACTTTCGACAAGATTCGCGCCCTGCTTCTGGAACTGCTTCCGCACTACGCCGATCAGGGTAAAGCCTATGTCAACATCGCCTTCGGTTGTACCGGAGGGAGACACCGCAGTGTCTACACCGCTGAGAAGATGGCGCAGGTCTTGCGCGATGGAGGCTTTTCGCCCACGGTCCTCCACCGCAATCTGGGATCGCGCGCAGCGGAACTTGTCGAAGGCACACAACACCCGTGAACCATAACCAAATCCCGAAATCGACACAGTCGCACCACAAGAGCACGCTTTCCTGATGATCGGCATTATCCTGGTTACCCACGGTCGGCTGGCCGAAGAATTCGTCGCTGCGATGGAGCATGTCGTTGGCGAGCAGGAAGACGTCGCGACTATATGCATCGGCCCCAATGATGACATGGAGCAGCGCCGCAGCGATATCGCGAACGCCATCACCAAGGTCGACAGCGGTTCGGGCGCAATTTTGTTGACAGACCTGTTTGGTGGGACGCCTTCCAATCTCGCAATCTCACTTCTGGAACAGGGCAAGACTGAAGTCATTGCGGGTATCAATTTGCCGATGCTGATCCGGTTGGCTGGCGCGCGCAAAGAAATGTCGCTGGGCAAGGCGGCAGAAGCCGCGCGCGAGGCAGGCCGCACTTACATCACTGTCGCGTCCGAATTTCTCGGCCAGCACGCTTAGGGAGAGCGCAGGGGTGAGTGGGCACAGCAAGGAAGTTCTGATCGTCAACAAGCGCGGGCTTCACGCGCGCGCCAGCGCCAAATTTGTTGCTGCCGCGGCGGTGATGGATGGCAGCACGGTGAAAGTCGCCAAGGATGGCCATTCGGCGCTGGGCGGCTCCATATTGGGTCTGATGATGCTTGGCGCGGCGAAGGGCGACACGGTCACCCTATCGGTCGAAGGCGAAGCTGCGGAAGCGCGGTTGCGCGAGCTGGTCGAGCTGGTCGAAACCGGCTTCGGCGAAGAATAGAGGCGCTGGCCAATGCGCCGCACCATCACCGGCTACTCCAATCCCACGGTCAAATATCTGCGCAGCTTGCGCGACAAGAAACACAGGCGGCGTGAAGGCAAGTTCCTTGTGGAAGGCCTGCGCCTGCTGACCGACGCGCTCGAAAGCGGACGCGTGCCTGAAATTCTGGTGATGGCAGAGAAGCGCGATCCGCACTCCCTGATCGATGCGCTGGAACGCGCGGTTGATGCTGCTGGCGGCGAAGTGATCGAAACCTCGCCCGATATTCTCAGCAAGATCACCGGCAAGGACAATCCGCAGGGCGTGGCGGGAGTCTTTGCGGAATTTGACACCTCACTTGCCGCATTGGACCGCAATTCCGCGCCGATCTGGCTGGTTGCCCAAGCGCTGCGCGATCCGGGCAATCTCGGCACCATGCTGCGGACCGGCGATGCGCTGGGCGCTGGCGGACTGATCCTGATTGACGATTGCGCTGATCCGTTCAGCGTCGAAGCGGTGCGCGCGAGCATGGGCGCTGTCTTCACGCAGGGTGTGGCACGCGCATCGTGGGAGGAATTCATCGCATGGCTTCGGCAAGGGGAAGGCCAACTCGTCGCGGCGAGCTTGCGCGATGCCGTGCCCTATCGCGGCGCGCCCTTTGCCGCGCCGTGCTTCGTGATGGTGGGCAATGAATCGCAGGGCCTGCCGGAAGAATATGAAGCTGCATGCGACCTGCGCGTGACCATGCCAATGCGCGGCCGGGCGGACAGTTTGAACGCGGCGGTGGCAGCGGCCGTGCTGGGATATGAAGTGCTGGCGAGCCTCGAAGGCTAGTCACCAGCGACCAGATTGGTGATCCGCCAACGGTCGTTCCGGCGCGTGGCGATCAATCGGTAATCGATGATTGAGCGCAATTTTGCAGCTTCGATGTAGCCTTCGACAGGTTCGCCATCTTCTCCACCTTCCCAGCGAACGGCGACATATGCTCCGTCATCGCTGACGTTCTCGAGAGCTTCGACTGCACCCCAAGAAATGCGTCCAACTTCTTCGCTCTCGGCATTCGGCGCGGAATGGAGCGGGACATCCTCCCCCATAACGACTGCGCCCATGTAGGGATCGACCGGGATATCCTGTGTGAAATACCACGGCATCGTCATCCTCGCACCGTCAGACGCGCAGCCCAGTTCCATTATGTCATCGAGCGCATCCCACAGATAGCCATCCTCGGCAGCAAGCCGCTCACGGAGCAGGTCGGCGCCAGTTCCGCCGCCGAAATCGAGGAAAATGTCATCCGCCGATAAACTCAACAAGGCATCGGCATCACGCACTCTAACGGCGTTGCGCAATTCCAGCAGAAAGGCAGCCGCACCCGGCTCGTCCAGACATTCATTGCGGGGCGCATATGGCCCCTCCGCGATCTGCGGTAGGTCCTCTCCCTGCACCTCCCCAATGGCATCCTCTGCCGCGCGTTCGAGCTGCTTTGACGGCGGATCGGAGCGGTCGCAGGCGGTTAGCACCAGCGACAGCACCAATGGCAGGGCCACCACCGAGAAGGCACCAATGCGAGTAGCTGTCATGATGCGGTCGGCTCCTCTTTCCCCTGATTGCCAGCCAAAAGAAGCGATTGCTCGTCATCCGTCAAGTCGGCGCCGGTATATCGGGGCGCACCCTCGACTAGCGGTACGTCATCAATTTCCTTCTTGCCGATCTCGATGCCCTTCTCCTGCATCCGCCGTGCGGACGAGAGGACATTGCGTTCAAAGCTGCCTACGAACTTGTTGTAATTGGTGACTGCCGTTTCCAATCCGCCGCCCATGCGTTTCAGATGCGCCGCAGCGGTTTCGAGCCGGGAATAGAGTTCCGCCCCCATGCGCCCGATTTCCTGCGCTTCTGCCGCCAAGGCGTCTTGACGCCACACTTGCGCAACGGTGCGCGCGATAGCGACAAGGTTGGTCGGCGTCGCGAGCAGCACGCGGTTGTCGAAGGCATAGTCCCACAAGGTCGGATCCGCCTCCAGCGCGGCGGCGACAAAATGTTCACCCGGCACAAACATCACCACATAGTCTGGCGCTTCCTCGAACTGGCTCTGATAGCTTTTCGCGCCGAGCGTCTGCACATGGTTGCGCATGCTCTTGGCGTGCAATGCCATATGCCGCG
>DFBR01000058.1:7140-7926 GCA_002367375.1 Erythrobacter sp. UBA3075
TTCTTCTGGCCCGGCACATTGACGATGGCATCGGGCCGCATCCGGCCTTCATCGGTTTCCATCGATTGTTCGAGATGGAAGTCGGTGTGCTCAGCCAGCCCGCATTGTTCGAGCAGGTTCTGCAAGGCCCGCTCTCCCCAGCGCCCGCGCGCCTTGGGCGCATTGGTGAGCGAATTGCCGAGCCGCTGAGCCTCACGCCGCACCTCTTCCTGCCCCAGCCGCATCGTCTCAATCTGCTGATGCAGCTTGGCAAAGGCGTCCGTGCGCTGGCGTTCAAGCGAACCGACCTGTTCTTCATATTTCAGCAGACGGTCGTTCACTGGTTTGAGTAGATTGGCGACCGCTTCCTTGTTCGCCTTTTCAGCGTGGCCAAACCGTTCAGCGGCATCGGCGACAAATTTTTCCTGCGCTTTCGAAAGCACTTCGCTGCCCGCAGCGCGAAATTGCGTCATCAATTCCTCGCGCGCTTCTTTCATCAAATTGAGCTGTTTTTCGTGATTGGCAGCATCGGCCTTCAGCGTAGCCAGTTCAGCGCGCAAACCCTCGCGGTCGGACCGCACGGTTTCCAATTGCTCACCCAGCGCATCGGCCTTCTCCGCACGAACACTCGCGCCTTCCAGATCGACGATGGCCTTGCGGAACTTCTCATCCAGCTCCTTCGCATCTGCCTCACGGGTGGAGAGCCGCTCCTTCAGCTCCGCCACCGGGCGCGAGCCGACAAACCAGCCGAGAATTGCGCCCACAAGCAGCGCGGCGAGAATGAGGAGAATAGCGGTAGTGTCCATG
>DFBR01000171.1 GCA_002367375.1 Erythrobacter sp. UBA3075
AACTCCATGAACGACAATGTCGTCCCCCTGAAGCGCGCCAATGGCGAAGAGCGGCCAACGCTGACGCCGATATTGTCGCTGACCGCTACGCCAATGAATGCGGTCAATGCGATCATCCTCGACCGGATGCAGAGCGAAATCCCACTGATTCCGGCACTTGCAGGACATTTGATCGCAGGTGGTGGCAAGCGGATGCGTCCGATGCTCACGCTCGCGGGGGCGCAGGTTGTCGGCTATCAAGGCACGCGCCATCACAAACTGGCAGCGGCAGTCGAATTCATCCACACCGCCACATTGCTGCATGACGATGTGGTGGACGGCAGCGAAATGCGCCGCGGCAAGCAAGCCGCGAATATGATTTACGGAAATCCCGCCACTGTGCTGGTGGGCGATTTCCTGTTCAGCCGCGCGTTTGAGCTGATGGTGGAGGATGGCAGCCTGAAAGTGCTGAAAATTCTCTCCGGTGCCAGCGCGATCATCGCGCAGGGCGAAGTCGATCAGCTCACCGCGCAGCGCAAGATCGAAACCAGTGAAGAACGCTATCTCCACATAATCGGCGCGAAAACCGCCGCGCTGTTTGCCGCTGCCAGCCGTATTGCCGCCGTCGTCGCTGAATGCGGTGAAGCGGAAGAGCAGGCGCTCGACGATTATGGCCGCAATCTTGGCGTTGCTTTTCAGTTGGTGGACGATGCCATTGATTACGATTCCGACGCCGCCGAAATGGGCAAGGATCGCGGTGATGACTTCCGCGAGGGCAAGATGACGCTGCCCGTCATCCTCGCCTATGCGCGGGGCAATGAAGAAGAGCGGCGCTTCTGGCAGGATGCCATTGCCGGTTTTCAGGCAGAGGATGAAGATCTCGCCCATGCAGTGGAGCTGATCCGCAAGCATGATTGCGTATCCGCCACTCGCGAACGCGCCCGTCATTTCGCCCAGCGTGCCTGTGATGCGCTCTCGATTTTCCCCGACACGGCCGCTCGCCGCGCGATGGTCGAAGCCGCGCAATTTGCGGTGGCGCGGGGGTATTAAGCCGGTCGCGTGAGCGCAGACCTCCCCATCAATGCCGTCCTGCCGGACCTGCTCGCAGCCTTGCGCGCAGGTCCATCAGCCGTGCTGGTTGCACCGCCGGGAGCGGGCAAGACCACGGCGGTTGCTCCGGCGCTGCTGGAGGAGGATTGGTGTAGTGGCCAGATCATCCTCACCAGCCCGCGCCGTGTCGCCGCGCGTGCAGCGGCAGAACGGATCGCGTTTCTGCTGGGTGAGAAAGTGGGCGAGCGCGTCGGCTATCTCACGCGGCTGGACAGCAAGACCAGCAAGGCCACCCGCATCCTTGTCGTCACTGAAGCCATATTGGTGAACCGCCTGCTGCACGATCAGGAATTGGACGGCGTCTCCGCCCTGCTGTTCGATGAGGCGCATGAGCGGAATCTCGACAGCGATCTAGGTCTTGCGCTGGCATTGGAAACGCAGGGCGTTCTGCGCGAGGATTTGCGCATCTGTGTAATGAGCGCGACCATCGATGGCGCACGTTTTGCGCGCCTGATGGGCGGCGATACGCCCATGAATACTCCGGTGATCGAGAGCGAGGGCAAGGCCTATCCGCTTGACGTCAAATGGCTCAGCGCGGCTCCTGAGAAGCGCATCGAGGACGCGATGTGCTCTGCGGTTCTGACCGCATGGCGCGAGGAGGAGGGCGATATCCTCGCCTTCCTGCCCGGCGTTGGGGAAATCGAACGCACGCGCGAACGGCTGGCGGAAAAGCTGCCGAATGTGCCGATCCTTCCACTCCACGGTCAGGTTCAGCCACAGGACCAACGTGCCGCGATCCGCAGCGATTCCGAAGGACGGCGCCGCATCGTTCTCGCCACCAGTATCGCGGAGACCTCGCTGACGCTGGAAGGCGTATCGGTGGTGGTCGATAGCGGGCTTACTCGCAAAGCGGAGTTCGACCGGACGGCGGGCACGACGCATCTGGTTACCCATCGCGCCAGCCGGGCGGCAGCGGCGCAGAGGGCTGGGCGCGCGGCACGGCAGGGACCGGGTGTTGCCTATCGCTTGTGGGAAGAGGCCGGCCATGCGGGGCGCCCTGAATTTGATACGCCGGACATGCTCACGGCCGATCTCGCGCCGCTGGTGCTCAGCCTTGCGGCATGGGGCGTGGGTGATCCGGCGAGCCTGCAATGGCTCGATCCGCCGCCCGAGGCATCGGTAGGGAGCGCGCGCGAACGGCTCGGCAAGATGGGGGCGCTGGATGACGCTGGCGCAATCACGCAATGGGGTGAGAAGATCGCCGCTCTACCGCTCGATCCAGAGGGCGGCGCGGCAATTCTGTTCGGGGCGCAGTCCGGACAAGCTGAAGATGCCGCACGGCTCGTCCTGCTGGCACAGGAGCGCGGGCTTGGTGGTCGCGGTGAGGATCTGGCGCAGCGGCTCCTTCGCTGGAACGGTGATCGCGGCAAGCGGGCGGAGGCGTCGCGCAAACTGGCGCGCAATTGGGCGAGGGCGGCTAAGCGGCTGGTCTCCGGTGGGGAAGAAAAAACGCTCGATCCGGTATTGTTCATTGCCCTTGCGCGGCCTGACTTCGTGGCCCGGCGACGTGATCCATCGGGCGAAAACTGGATTTCAGCAGGCGGGCGCGGGTTTATGCTCGATCCGGCATCGCCGCTGGCGCGGGCCGAATGGCTGGTGATTGCCGATGCGACAGGGCAGGCCAAAGGCGCGCGCATAACAGCGGCGGCAGAATTGCAGCGCGCCGATGTTGAGAATCACCTCTCAGGTGTTATCGAAACCCGCACGACAGCGCGCTGGAACAGCAGCGAGAACCGCGTTGAAGCCCGCCGGGAGCGACGGTTGGGCGCGATTACATTGGCGAGCGGGCCTGACCCTGACCCCGATCCGCAGGTGCTTGTGGGTATCCTTGTGGAAAAGGCCGTGGAGAGACTGGGGGAACTGCTCCCTCCGGGACTGCTGGCGCGCGCTCGTTTCGCCGGGGTTGAGGCGCTTTCACCCGATGCGCTGGCGCAGCGCGCGGACGAATGGCTCGCGCCAATGCTGGAGGGGCGCCGTGATCTTAGTCTGTCGCCTGCGCGCTACGCTGAGGCAGCGCTCAACTTGCTATCATGGGATGAACGCCAACAGCTCGGCAGCCGCGCGCCGCGCCATTTCAGCAGTCCGGCGGGCACCACACACGCTATCGATTACGCGGGTGAACATGCGCCGAGTGCAGAGGTGCGGGTGCAGGCTCTGTTCGGGCTGGATCGCCACCCGATGATCGGCACCACGCCGCTGCTTATTCACCTCACCAGCCCGGCAGGCAGGCCGATTCAGGCGACGCGCGATCTGCCCGGCTTCTGGCGCGGCAGTTGGGCGGATGTATGCAAGGATATGAAGGGGCGCTATCCGAAACACCGCTGGCCGGATGAGCCTTGGACCGAAAAGCCAAGCCTCAAGACCAAAAACGCCTTCAAAAACGCGAGCGACTAACTTACAGGCTCATCCCATGGCAGAAGCACGTATCTACAAGCGCCCGCAAAGCGCAATGCAATCCGGTAAGGCGTTGGCCGACCAATGGGTGCTCGATTTCGTACCCGCAGAGGCGAAAAAAGCCGATCCGCTCATGGGCTGGTCAGGCAGTGGTGACACGCGGCAGCAGGTGCAACTCCAGTTTCCGAGCAGTGAAGCCGCGCAGGCCTATGCCGAAAAGCATGGCATTGCCGCGCGCGTCCACACGGTTCCGCCCAAGAAACTGAAGTTGCAGGCCTACGCCGATAATTTCCGCTGAACGCGCAGCGGCCTGCCGCTATCAGCGCAGGGTAAGCTCACCACGCTCAAAGGCTTCGCGGCAATCGGTTGCGTCATGGCGGGGCCTTGGAAACGCAGATCGTCGCATTCGCCGTCATTTGCCCAATCACCATTATCGCCACCTAATGCGACTTCTGTGACGCCTCGCTGTCATCACTTCCGTCCGGCTTGCCTGCCACAGCTGCTGCATCGCCGTCTGCATCTGGAGCCGGTTTGCCGTCAGCATCTCCCGCGTCCGAAGCTGCAGCTTCATCGGTTGTGGCTTCTGTGGCCTCATCGGTATCACCGTCGGCCTCTGCCACTTCGGCGGTGCAAGCCGTCAAGGCCAGTGCTGCTGCCGCCAGAACCGTCATAGAAATTTCAGTACGCATGAATCGTCCCTTCCTCAAAAAAATGCATCATGCCGTTTCTGGACCAACTTGCAAATCCTAGATCATATCTCCATATGCGCCGCGGGAGTCGGGTGGACGTTCGCGTTTGCCGACCGGGTCAGATCCGGAAGGAAGCAGCCCAGGTAAATGGCAGCGGGTCGCTCGGCTCCTTTTTTGGCCTTCGGTGCCAGCCCACTCCCCCTCCCAGCCACCCGATCATGCATCGCAACCCTATCGGATGGCTGGGAGGGGGAGTGGGCCAGAGCCGCTCAAGCAAATCTCGCTCGGCTCCTTTTTCTGGCCTTCGGTGCCAGCTTTTCCCCGACATTGTTGCAATGACATTCACGCAGTGAGCGCCTAGTCTTGCTTGCATGAGTGATTCCCCGGAAAATCCGGATTCCCCGCCATGGTCGGGTGATGAGCATGAGGAGGAGGCCAAGCCCTCCGCTGCAGAGTTGGAAGCGGCTGGGCAAAATTCGATGTTCGGCGATCCCGCGCCTGCGCCCGAACCCACNNGCTGGGCCCGCTCCCGAAGCAGCACCGCCAGAGCCCGTTGCACCTGCGCCTGCTGCCGAAACCGCGCTGCCGACAGAAGTTGCCGCGCAGCCCTACCGCGTTCTCGCGCGCAAATATCGCCCGCAAACTTTCAGCCAGCTGATCGGGCAGGAACCGATGGTGCGCACGCTGGGCAATGCGATTGAGCGTGACCGGCTGGCCCATGCCTTCCTGATGACCGGGGTGCGCGGAGTCGGCAAAACCTCCACCGCACGGCTGATCGCCAAGGCGCTCAATTGCGTAGGGCCGGATGGGCAGGGCGGGCCTACTATCGACCCTTGCGGTGAGTGCGAGCCATGCACGGCCATTGCCGAAGGTCGCCATATCGACGTGATCGAGATGGACGCCGCCAGCCACACCGGCATCGACGATATCCGCGAGATTATCGAAGCGGTCCGCTACGCCACCGTCAGCGCGCGCTTCAAGATCTATATCATCGATGAGGTTCACATGCTGTCCAAGGCGGCCTTCAACGGGCTGCTGAAGACGTTGGAAGAACCGCCCGAACATGTGAAATTCCTGTTCGCCACCACCGAAGTCGAAAAACTGCCCGTCACCGTGCTCAGCCGCACACAGCGCTTTGATTTGCGGCGCATTCCGGCGGAATTGCTCGAAAAGCACTTCGCCTTTGTCTGCGAGCAAGAAGGCGTCGGTGCGGAGGCAGAGGCACTGGCTATGATCGCGGCGGCTGCGGAAGGCTCTGTGCGCGATGGTCTCTCGATCCTCGATCAGGCGATTGCCCATGCCGATATGGCCCAAGGGAGCAAGAGCGGTGATGCCGAGACTATGGTTCGCGCAGACAAGGTGCGCGACATGCTCGGCCTTGCCGATCGCGGGGCGCAGCGGCGGCTGTTCCAACACTTGCTTGAAGGCGAGCCGCAAAAGCTGCTCAATGCGATTGCCGACCAATATGCGCTGGGGGTCGAGCCGCTGGCGCTGATCCGCTCGCTGATGGAATTCACCCACCGCGTGGCGATTGGCCAGATCGGTGAGCCCGATGCGCCTTCCGCAGAAGAACGCGAAGCTATCGTTCAATGGGCGGAGCGGCTTTCGGCCGGACAGGTCCACCGCCTGTGGCAATTGCTGCTCAAGGGCCATGACGAGGTGAAGAGCGCGCCCGATCCGCTGGTTTCGGCGCAAATGGCGTTGCTGCGCGTGCTCCATGCTGCGGACATGCCTGATCCCGGCAAGCTCGCTAAACAGCTCAAAGATGCCGCGATGAGTGGCGGCGGTACGGCAAGCGCGCAAGGCGGAGCGGCTGGCGGCGGTGCGCCAAGCGCGTCGCTTTCGTGGAATGAGCTTGTCGATCAGATCGAGAATTCCGGCGCGCCCGGCTCACTGTCCTTTGCCAGCCTGCTCAAGGCGCAAATTCGGGTGATCTCGCTGGTGCCGGGCAAGCTCGAATACAGCCAGCCGCACGGCTATGACGATGATATCGCGAAGCAGGTTCGCCAGGGATTGCAGGACATCACCGGCGGTCGCTGGGAAGTCGTACGCGGCGATGGCGAGGGCGCGCCGACGTTTTACGAGGCGTTAGAGGCGGCGAAGAAGGCAGAGGCAGAGCGCATTCGCAATCACCCGCTGGTCGCTGCCACGTTCGACGCATTCCCCGATGCGCAATTGGTCGAAAATTCAGAACCCCCGCGCGGGCGCGAAGACTGGTCGCGCCGCGCCTAATAATTAAGGAATACCCGATGGAAAATATGGAAGAGATGATGAAGGCCGCGCAGGAAGCGGCGAGCAAGATCCAGCAGCAGATGCAGGATGCGCAGGTCCAGCTCGACAATATCGAGGTCGAAGGCAATGCTGGCGGCGGCCTCGTCAAAGTGCGGGCGAGCGCGCGTGGCCGTATCATCGGCGTCGAGATCGACGAAAGCCTGATCAAGCCCGAGGACAAGCAAATCCTCGAAGACCTCGTCACCGCCGCCTTCAACGACGCCCGCGACAAGGCCGACCGCAAGGCGGGTGAACACATGGCGGAAATGCAGCAGGGCATGGGACTGCCACCGGGGTTTAATCTGCCCGGTATGGGGTGAGGTTGACGAACCCGCGCCGTTTGCACATCCTGCGGACATGAGAGGCAGGGTACTGAAACTATTGGGCGGTTTGGCCGCTATTTCTTGCGCCGCCAATTCGGTAGCTGCGCAGGAATCGGCAGTGCGCTTGCAACCATCTGGGCCGTGGGTCGTTGATTGGTCTGACAATCATTGCGCTTTACGACGCGATTTTGGCACCGAAGAAGAGCGTATGCTCTTGGAACTTCGTCAGTACACCCAAGGGAACAGCTTTCATCTGCTGGTCGGTAGCGAAACGTTCCGCACCGTCGATGATGAACCATCTCTTGCATTCCTGCCCGGTGACGTGGTCCCGCTACGTCAAGCTCGCTTTTTAGAGGCACCTGGCGGGATTGAGGGGTTTACCGGAAGCGCAATTCTTCGTCCGTCTCCGCGACACGGAAGTAGCGAAGAGGTCGTCGAGACGACGATAATGGTGAGGGAAGACGATCCCGCTCGGGCATACAGCCCCAATCCAACAGAATGGACTGCCGAAGAGCGGTCAGAGCGAGAACGTACGATAACGGCTATTCACTTTGAGACTGGATTCAACAGGCAAGTCGAGCTTGCAACCGGTCCCTTGAATGGTGCCATGGACGCATTGCGAACATGCGTGAACGACTTATTGATAGCGCGGGGCATTGATCCTGCCGCCCCAACGAGCGAATTATCCCGTCCGGCAACACCAATTGGCCAGGCCCGTTGGGCGAGACGGCTGGCACAGCACTATCCCGGCGTCGCCTTAATGCGCGGACAGCAGGCGACCCTGCAGATACTTTTGCAGATCGACACTGAAGGGCGCGTCAGTGGCTGCGATGTGCGGACCGATATAGATCCTGAAATTTTCCGCCGCACAGCATGCCAGCGCCTCGAGCGTTACGCGCGTTTTGAACCTGCGCTCGATCATGAAGGAAATCCGACAGTCGGGTCATGGTCGACAAGAATTATCTACGCGATCAATTGATCGCCTCGTTCCCCAATCCACACCTAACCATCCAC
>DFBR01000154.1:0-6835 GCA_002367375.1 Erythrobacter sp. UBA3075
GCCATCATATCCATGGTGACGGGGATGGTGGAAGGCAGGCCGTAAATCACCTGCCCCAGCGAATCGCCGACCAGCAGCATATCGCAATGCGGATCGAGCAATTGCGCCTGCCGCGCGGTGTAGGCGGTCAGCATCACCAGGGGTTCTGCGGTAACGCCATCCACCTTGCGCGCGCGGATTTTGGGGACTGTCAGCCGTTTCATCGGCGCGGGTGTGGGATTGGCGCGGCTGGTCGAAGTGTCGAGTGTGTAGGTCGTGGACATAGACCCTCTTTATCAGACAGACCTCTCGACGCGAGCGTTGATTCATTGCATGACGTCGCAATCTTTGGGGTCACGAGGATAAATATAGATGGCACTTACCCAATCGGGATCGACCGGAGACCATTGGTCATCGCGCACGGCGTTTATTCTGGCTGCAGTCGGATCTGCTGTCGGGCTTGGCAATCTTGTCCGTTTCCCGGCTGAGGCAGGCGCTAATGGCGGCGGCGCTTTCGTGCTGTTTTACATTCTTTGTATTGTGCTGATCGGCCTTCCGGTTTTGCTGTCGGAAACGCTGATCGGGCGTCACGGGCAAGCTGCTGCACCCGAAAGTTTCCGTAAGGTGGCGGAGCAATCCGGCAAATCGACTGCTTGGGAACACGTTGCCAGTCTGGGTGTGTTGTCGGCCTTTCTGGTTCTTGCCTTCTACTGCGTGATTGGCGGCTGGGTTATTTATTACATCGGGGTCTTCGCAGGCGACCTGTTTACCACGGGTATTTCGGGCGGCGCTTTTTCGGATATGACCGTAAGCGAAGTGGAGGGTCTGTTCCCTGCCATGATCGAGAATGGCATGGTCACTGTCATTCTTAATTTGGTGTTCCTCGCGGTGACGGTCTTCTTTGTGTCGCGCGGCGTTTCTGGTGGTATCGAGAAGGTCGCGGTGTACCTGATGCCAGCCTTCTTCGTTCTGCTGGTGGGCATCACGGTCTACGGTCTTTTCGGAGGGCAAATGGGCCGGACGCTGGCGTATTTGTTCACGTTTGAGCCGGAGCGTTTGACCGGTCCGGTGATGCTCGCTGCAGTCGGGCAGGCGTTCTTCTCGCTGTCTCTGGGTGTTGCAGGTATGGTTACTTACGGCGCCTATGTAGGTCGTAATGTGAATCTTGCAGGCACTTCTGCGATTATTGCCGCAGCGGATACTTCGGTCGCGCTGCTGGCAGGTCTGTGTATTTTCCCCATCGTCTTTGCTGCGGGCCTTTCGGCTGATGGCGGGCTGGGCCTGATGTTCACGACGCTGCCACATGCCTTCCAGGAAATTCCGGGCGGATCGCTGATCGGCTTTGGCTTCTTCGTCATGGTTGGTTTTGCCGCACTGACGAGCTCGGTCGCGTTGATGGAAGTGCCGACGGCATGGGTGAGTGAGCGGTTCCGCTTCGTTCGTCCGATTGCGGCCGGTATCGTGACGTTCTTGGCGGCTGTTCTGGGCGCGCTTTCAGCGCTTTCGATGGGTGTGCTGTCTGGCTTCCACCCACTCGATTTCCTGCCTATGTTCGAAGGCATGGGCGTGCTGGACACGCTTGACACCTTCACGGGTAAGATCACCATGCCAATAGGCGCTCTACTAACCTCGGTCTTCATCGGCTGGGTCGCCAACAAGCGGTTGGTCGATAGCGAGAACGGCCTCAACGGCGGATTGCACCTTTTCTGGCGATTTCTAGTGTGCTGGTTGTGCCCGATCGCGCTGACGCTGATCTTGATTGTGGGTATTTTCCCCGGCGTTCTGGGCGACTGACAAACTTTTGCGCTGACACAAAAAGAGCCGCCGCCCGGCAATTGGCGGCGGCTCTTTTTGTGTGCTTTTTCCGCAGGTTTGAAACGCATTTGCATGGGGCGGTTGCACGAATCGGCAAATGAGAACATAAATAGAACAAAGGAGTCGAATCGGACATGGACATGGCTTCCCTGCCACGCGCGGTGGAGCTGGCCTCTCCCGGTGCCCGCAATCCGCGTTGGCAGCCGGGTCGGCCAGCTGCATTGCACAGTGAGATTTTCGCCCCCGCCGGTGAGGCGAGCGGTGTGGGTGCTGCGCTGGCGCTCGCGCTTGATGGGCTGCGTATGCGTGGCAGGGATGCGGAAGGCGCTGCGGCGGAAGAGCGCAGTGTGCTGTGGGTGCAGGACGCAGTCGCGCGGCGCTTGGGCGGACGTCCCTATCGCCCCGGCCTGCCGAAAAGCCTGCGTCACCGGCTGATCCATGTTGCCGCCAAAACCCCCGAGGATGCGCTGTTCGCGCTGGAGGAGGGGGTTAGGTGCCGCGACCTTGCCTGTGTGATCGGGGAAGTGGCGGGCAATCCGCGCGCGCTCAGTTTCACCGCCTCGCGTCGCCTCAGTCTGGCGGCGGAAAAGCATGGCGTGCCGCTGTTTCTCGTCCGCCTCGATGCCGAGGCTGATCTCAGTTCCGCCCGGATGCGCTGGCAGATGCGCGCTGCCCCGTCTGCTCCGCCGCTGTGGAACCCCGCAGCGCCCGGCCTCCCGGCATGGCAGGCGCAGCTTTTCCGTGCGCGCAGCCATGCTCCCGGAGAATGGACCCTGCGCACCTTGCGAGACGGGCTTGCCGCCTCTCTTCCCGACCGGGTGAAGGCGGTGGAAGAAGCGTCGGATACCACTCTGCCGCGAAGGACCGCATGAGAAGCCATGGCTGCCTCTCCACCTCGCCGCATCATGGCAATCTGGGCCTGCGATCTCCCGCTTGATCGCTGGCGGCATTCCGAAAACTGCAAGTCGGGCGAGGGCGCAGATGCGCAGCCGCTCGCGCTGATTACCGAAACCGCGCATGGGCCGCGGATCAATGCTGCCAACGCTGCCGGGCACGCGGAAGGCGCGGGCCGCGGCATGATGCTGGCCGACGCCCGCACTTTGTGTCCGCAGCTGGAAGTCCGCCCGAGCGATCCGGCGGGCGACCTCGCTTTCCTCGAAAGGCTGGCAGTGTGGGCGCAGCGATGGGGCCCATGGAGCGCGATTGACCCGCCCGATGGCCTGTTGGTGGATGTGAGCGCTGTGGCGCATCTGTTCGGCGGGGAACGCCGTCTGATTGCCGATGTGGCGCAACTTTGCACCGCGCGCGGCCTGTCGGTGCGCAGCGCCATTGCACCCACTGCCGGGGCGGCATGGGCATTGGCGCATTACGCGCCGCCCGGAACGATCCTGTGCCCGCAGGACGATATTGCGGGTCGCCTTGCAGACCTTCCTGTGGCAGCCCTGCGGCTCGACAATGATGTGCTGCTGGTGCTGCGCCGCCTTGGCCTCAAGCGGCTTGGCGATCTCACCGGTGTCGGCGAAGGAGCCAGCGGGCGTGATGCCATCCACCGCCGGTTTCGCAATCGTAAATCGCCCGCCGCCAACCCGCTTATCCGCATGGACCAGCTCATGGGCCGTGTCCCCGAACCGCTGCTGCCGGTCATCCCGCTCACCGCCGCGCTGGTGCAGCGCCGTCTGCTCGAACCGATCCGCCACCGCAGCCTGCTCGATACGGTTGTGGCAGACCTCGCCGAGGATATGGCGCGCGAGTTGGAGGGGCGGGGCGAGGGCGCGCGCCGCCTGCAATTGGGCCTGTGGCGCGTCGATGGCGAAGTGGTGCTGCGCGAGCTGGAACTGGCCGCCGCTACGCGTGATCCGGACCACATCTGCCGCCTCTTCGCCGCCAAGCTGGACGATGTCGACGCCGGTTTCGGGATCGAGATGCTGCGTCTGCGCACCAGCTGGGCCGAGCCTTTGCGGATCGGGCAGGCTGATCTGGAGGCAGCGGCAGAGGAGCATGGTACGTCGCTGTCCGCCTGTATCGACCGGCTTACCGTGCGGCTTGGTGCAGATGCGGTGCAGCGCCCCGTTCTGCGCGCCAGCCACATTCCCGAGCGTGCTCAGGGCTGGCAACCACCGCTGGAGGCTGAACCTGTGCAACAGGAGGAGCTCGCATTCCATGCGCGGCCTCTGAAGCTGCTCGACCGGGCGGAGCGGATTGCGGTGCTCTATGCCAGCCCCGATGGCTATCCCCGCCGCTTCCGCTGGCGCGGCAATGTGTTCGAAGTGGCACGAGTAGAGGGACCGGAACGGATCGCTCCTGAATGGTGGCGGCAAAAGGGCTCTGCGCGCCTGCGTGACTATTACCGGATCGAGGATGATAGCGGCCGCCGCTACTGGATATACCGCGCAGGCCTTGCCGGAGATGGTCGCGGCGGAGAGCCGGACTGGTTTTTACAGGGGCTGTTTGCGTGACCAAGAGAATAGCTGGCCCAGCTCAAACTTTGATCAACGCCAGATCCGGTCTATCAAACCTGATGCGGATTCTGCTCCCCCTCATGATGTTGTGCCTTTCCGCACAGGCCCAAGCACAATCCAGCCAAGACCAGCCAACCTCTGAAGAATATCAGGCCGACGCGTTGCAACTTGGGCAGCAGATCGAGCAGGCCTACGCCTATCGCGACCGCTTCGAGGATGAGGAAATTCCGTTTAACGCAACGCTTCAGGCCGAAGCCGAAGCGGTGACTGATGCGCGCTCGCTCTTGCGTTATGTCGAACGCGCCTTGCTGCTCTTGCAGGATCATCATGCCATCACCGGCAGCTCGCTTTCGGATAGCTGGGCGGTGGTGCCAAGCTATGCTGACCTGTGGATCATCTTTGAAGATGACCAATATGTGGTCGACGCGGTGCGGGCGGGCTCTCCTGCAGAGGACGTCGGCGTCGTGGCCGGAATGCGGCTCACCGGCGTGGATGGTCTGACAACTGCCGCGGCTGTCCGCGCATTCTGGCAGGACTTGGGGCACATACCCGAAGGTGAGGAAGCGATGAGCTTCGCCGCGCGCGTTCTGGCGGCCGGGCGCAGAGACAGGCCGCGCCGCTTGGCATTCGCTGGCTCAGGCAGCTCTCTCGATCTCGAATTGCCGAACCTTTACGCCATCGAACGCGAAGATATGCCTCTCGTGACCCTCGTGCGCGATGGTAACGCTGCAACAATCCGTATCAACGATTCACTGGGCAATGATGAGACGATAGCCGCCTTCGATATTGCTATGCGTGAAGTGCAGGATGCGAGCAGCATTGTGATCGACCTTACTGAAACGCCCGGCGGCGGAAATACAAGGGTGGCACGGGCAATCATGGGGTGGTTCATCACCGAAGCTATGCCCTATCAAATGCATGATCTTCCTGCTGAACAGCGTCAAACTGGCATCGCCCGCCGCTGGATGGAATATGTCTTGCCGCGCGAAGGACAACACTACGATGGCGAAGTGAGCGTGCGTGTAGGACGCTGGACCGGAAGCATGGGCGAAGGGCTTGCCATCGGAATGCACGCTTTTGGATTTGCAGTAGAGGGGCACGAGATGGCTGGTCTGCTTGGCGCGATCTATGATCTGCGGCTGAGCAATTCCCAGATGATGTACAAACTGCCTGTGGAACGGCTTTCCGCAGTGGATGGGACGCCGCGCGAAGACTTCGTCGTCGACTGAGCGGCACGGTCTACATTTCCCGACAAAAAGGGGGAGCGTATCTTTCGGCGCGCTCCCTTGAATTTGTAATATTGGCGAGGATTTATTCGCCGGGTGGTTCCCGCGATGCCGGTTTGTATCAGCAGGGCAGGCGTGTGGGTGGGGAACCGTCTTTTCGATCCTGACTGTCGGTGCCCGCATCGTTCGCGTGCCCGGCGGGTAGCGCGCGCGATCCGGCGGGAGCCTTCTCGATTGTTTCTTTCAGGGCTTCAGGACTGAGCGGCTTGTCGAATTCAATGCCGCACATCCCCGGTTTGGACCAGGTCACGCGGCAGTAGGCCTCATGGATCGACCAATCGAGGATACCGGCACAACCGGCGGCGGGTGGAACCTGCGTTGCGAGGCGCGCGCCACTGGCGGAAATATCGAACAGGCGGCCCGGACGATCACCGCTAGGCATCAGCAGGTTGGCCATGCAATCGACGCGTGTGCGCGGTCCGCCTCGCCGTTCCGGGGCCTGAACAGGCTTGGCACGGGCGAACAGTTTCATGGGGGCGACCTCCTCTAGTTGGTCTGTTCTTGACCCCGCAGTGGTTAAATTCGGACGAGGAAGCAGAGTTAATGGAGGAAATTTGCGACTACTCACAGATGACTCTTGGCGAATCTGTTTTCGGAACATATATAGAACAAATGCGTGCGTTAGAGATCACAGATAAGTGGAAAGTCCTGCCGATGGGGCGAAAATGATGCCATGCCTGAAGCTCCCCTCACACCAGATAAGCGCAGGATAGAACTCGATCCGAACGGTCTGGAGGCCCCGCCGCGTGCGCCCTTTGTCGAACTCGGCCTGCTCTCATGCTTCAGTTTTCTGCGCGGTGCATCGGATGCGGTCGACCTTGTGATGACCGCACGCGCGCTGGGCTATGATGCCATCGCGATTGCCGATGCCAATTCCATGGCGGGCGTGGTGCGCATTCATACCGAGGCGAAGACGCTCAAGCTGCGCCCCGTTATCGGCACGCGGATTGAGACGGTGGAGGGCCTCGCCTTCCTCGCCTATCCAAAAAACCGTGCGGCCTATGGCCAGTTATGCCGCCTGATCAGCGCGGGACGGATGCAAACGCTGGATGGCGGATGGCAGGATAAGGGCGCGTGCGACATCAGCCTCTCCATGCTCGCCGAGAATAGCGAGGATGTGCAGCTCATCCTCCTCCCGCCGCGCGATCTGGGGATGGAATTTACCGTTCCGGCATGGGCCAGCGGCGTAATCGATATGAGCGGCGCGCCGGTGCAAGAGGCGGTGCGCGGAGCCTTCACTGATGTCATCGCCGACATCGCGGCGGGCCTGCCATCGCTGCGCCACCTCGCCGCCGC
>DFBR01000154.1:6897-8495 GCA_002367375.1 Erythrobacter sp. UBA3075
GTGATGACGGCGATTGCCAACAAGACGACGGTGGCGAGGGCCGGGCACCTGCTCCACGCCAATTCCGAACGGCACCTCAAAAGCCCCGAGGCGATGCTGAAGCTGTTTGAACGCTGGCCCGGTGCCATCACCGCCGCGCGCGAGGTCGCCGATGCCTGCAATTTCAGTCTCGACGAGCTGCAATATGAATATCCCGAGGAGATTTATCCCGATGGCATGAATCCGCAGGAATATCTGATCGCCGAGACATGGAAGGGCGCGGACCGCCGCTATCCCTCCGGCGTGCCCGATAGCGTGCGCCAGACGCTGGAACGTGAGCTGGCGCTGATCGGCAAGCTCAAGCTTGCGCGCTATTTCCTCACCATCAAGGATATCGTCGATTTCGCGCGCAGCGTTAATCCGCCTATCCTGTGCCAAGGGCGCGGCAGCGCGGCCAATTCTGCCGTTTGTTACTGCTTGGAAATTACCAGCGTTGATCCGGCGCGTCATGCGTTGCTGTTCGATCGCTTCATCTCTGAAGAGCGCAAAGAACCGCCCGATATCGACGTCGATTTCGAGCATGAGCGGCGCGAGGAGGTGATCCAGTATATCTATCGCAAATATGGCCGTCACCGTGCCGGGCTGACCGCCACGGTCATCCACTACCGCCCGCGCATGGCGATCCGCGAAGTGGGCAAGGCGATGGGTCTTTCCGAAGATGTGACCAGCACGCTCGCCAAGACCGTGTGGGGCGGGTGGGGGCGTGAGATCGGGGAGGATCATGTCGCCGAAACGGGCATGGATGTGACCGATTCACACTTGAAACGTGTTCTCGCTTTAACGACGCAAATGATTGGAATACCGCGCCACTTGTCCCAACATGTCGGCGGGTTCATCCTCACCGAAAGTGCGCTGACCGAGACGGTGCCGGTGGGCAATGGGGCCATGCCCGATCGCAGTTTCATCGAATGGGACAAGGACGATATCGAGGCGCTGGGCATCCTCAAGGTAGACGTGCTGGCACTGGGAATGCTGACCTGCATCAAGAAATGCCTCGACCTGCTGGAGGACCATCATGACCGCCCGCTAACGCTCGCCAGCGTCCCGCGCGAAGACCCGGAAACCTATGCGATGCTGCGCAAAGGGGATTCGCTCGGCGTATTTCAGGTGGAAAGCCGTGCGCAGATGAACATGCTGCCGCGCCTGCGCCCGCGCGAATTCTATGATCTGGTGATTCAGGTCGCCATTGTGCGGCCCGGTCCGATTCAGGGCGACATGGTGCATCCCTATCTCAAGCGCCGCCGGGGTGCGGAAAAGGTTGTGATCCCCGCGCCAGCTCCCGAGCACGGCCCACCGGATGAGCTTTCCAGCATTCTGGAGCGCACGCTGGGCGTCCCGATCTTTCAGGAACAGGCAATGAAAATCTCGCTCGATGCGGCGAAATTTTCCGGTACCGAAGCCAATCGGCTGCGCAAGGCCATGGCGACTTTTCGTAGCCGCGGGAAGGTGGATGAACTGGAGGACATGATGGTCGGGCGGATGGTGGCGCGCGGCTATGATCCCGATTTTGCGCAGCGCTGTTTCAACCAGATCAAGGGTTTCGGCGAATATGGCTTTCC
>DFBR01000026.1 GCA_002367375.1 Erythrobacter sp. UBA3075
TGCGGTGCCTCTTCTGGGCACCATCGGCTTAAGGTATTGAAATGCATAGAGAAAAAGGCTCGAATGTGAGTCCTCGTTTAGACTCTATGTTGCTGTCTCTGCTCGTCTTTTCTCATCCCGGTCGAACCCAGCAACGCTCCTCTCGACTCACCCCAAATAGCCCCAGCTTAGAATTTTTGCGGGCCTTTTTGCGGCCCTTCTCGAAAACCATATTCACAGGCCCGCAAGCGCAATGCCCCCCTTGGCTCTGAAAGGCTGCCATTCTTTCGGATTGATGGCGCCTTTTCATGCAATGCACGACGCGAAGATGAGGCCCAAATCCTCCTCAATCTACAACCTCAATTTTGTGCCATAGGTGCTGACGAGGAACACGACTACGTCGATGAGCTCCGGTCAGGAGGAAAGGCCATAAAGGCCAATTTACAATAGGCTGAGCGGATCGATTGCATTACTAGTCAGCCAAAACGGGATTGGAGGCTTAGAATCAGCGTCAGCAATGAAACTGAATCGAGCAAAGCGAATTCAATTCTGATGCGCTTGCTGCACTCCGATCGAGGATTTGATCCTTCCAGAGAACATCTTGGTCTTCGAACCATAGGATGATTCTTGGGTGATTTGCCAAGAGCGCGATCAGGTCGTCGAGATTGACAATGACTTAACAACATCCATTGACAAAGCAATTAATGCTTTGGCAATTAAGGGGCATGATGACCGATGCTTTGCAATTCGAGCTAACCAATGCGCTACAGCCCGTGCGGCGCGCGTGGGTGCAAGTGGCCAGTAACGTGATGACGGAGCTGGGACTTTCCAGCTCGCTCGGAACCGCAGTCATCCTGATTTCGCGGTTGGGCCCGGCGGTACCACAAAAAGAACTCGCGCTTGAGGTTGGGGTAAACCCCTCTGCCCTGGTCCGCACTCTGGACCAGGGAGAGGCAGCGGAGCTGCTAAAACGCAGTACATTATCCGGGGATCGCCGCAGCAACACCGTGAGCCTGCTTCCTAAAGGTGCAGAACAGGCCGAAGCGATCGAGCAACGCCTGGTTGAACTAAGGAGAGCGCTGCTGGACGATCTTCCTCAGAAAGACGTCGAAACCGCGCAGCGCGTCTTGCGGACGCTTGAGGTGCGAGCGCAGGCCCATCTGCAACGAGGGGAAGCGTGAAACCGCCCTATCTTTCATTCCCCCGCTGGCTGTTTGCGGTCAAGCTGTTCATCGCGGGAATGCTCGCATTCACCATTGCAGTGCACATTGGTCTGCCCCAGCCTTACTGGGCGCTCGTCACCTGCTGCGTGGTGATGAACCCGATTACCGGGGCAATTCGATCGAAAGCAGTCTATCGCTTGATGGGTACCCTTGGTGCCGGCGTGGTGTCACTGACGCTTGTAAGCATCTTTGTGAATACTCCGCTGCTCATGGTCGCTGTTACGGGTCTGGTGGCAACTGCCGCCTTTGCCCTAGCTCTGGTTGACCGAACTCCACGCAGCTATGGGTTTCTTCTGTTTGGAATAACAATAATGTTGATCGCCGTGCCCCAGATTGGTCAGCCCGGCAACATGTTCGATACGGCAGCCGCACGCATCACAGAGATCGGTCTTGGGCTGATCTGCTGCTCGGCAATCGACAGTATCATCGCGCCGCGCTCACTCGGCCGGGAAATGCGCGAACGTTTGCACGCGTGGATTCCAGATGTTGAACGCTGGTTCCAGGAAGCGCTGGCGGGAAGGGAAACCGATCCAGAGGCTACGGCTGATCGGCTGCGCATGATTGGGGATGTCACCGCATTATCGGTGTTGGCAGGGCAGCTGCGATATGACCCAACAGTGCCGCGGCGTGAGCGCAAGATTGCTTTTGCGGTGCAGCAGAGGATGCTACGTCTGGTGCCATTGATATCAGCGATTGGATCGCGAATCTCGACTGGCGGCGATGCCCCGAGGGAAAATTTGTCGCTGGCTTTGGCCGATGTGCCCCAGCTGGTCAGTGATGGTGAGGGGCCACCTCCCGAGTTCACGGCACGCATGAATTCACTTGATGAAGAAAGACCGGGGAGCTGGTCCAGATTGCTACATCGCAATCTTGCTATTCTCATCGCCGATGCGCTCAAACTTTGGTCCGAGATTCGCGTGCTTGATTCTGCTCTCGATAGCGGGGCTGCATTGCCCCCTGCGCTCGAAGCAGCCACCAGACGCGCGCGCGCATTCAGGCTGTTTCCCGATTATCATATCGTCTGGCGCGTATCCGTAGCGATCCTGCTTACTTATGCCACACTGACTGCGTTCTGGTATCTCACCGGCTGGCAACAGGCACCTGGCGCATTGCTGATCGGGTCCGTGGCGATAGCCTTCTTCGGTGGAGTAGAAGAGGCTGGCGTCGCGATTGCGAAGTTCGCGCAATTTGCAGTTTTGGCCACCGCTGCGGCTGCTGTCTTGTGCTACGGACTGTTGCCGATGGCGACGGATTACGGAGCCTTTCTCGTCGTCATGGCATTATTTATGATGCCGATCGCTGCATGGTCGATCAGCAACCCGCTGGCGCTTTTGTTGCTGGCTTTCTCACTCAGTACCATCAATCTTCAGGGCGAATACCGGCCGCTGGATTTCGGCGTGTTCCTCGATGCAAGCTTCGCTTCCCTTCTCGGCATATTTGTGGGGTTTTTCTGGCTGCACATAGCCCGAAGGATGGGGGCTGCCCATGCTGTGGAACGCTATGCGAAGAATGCGCGCGCCGACATACGCGGGCTTGCCCTGCGTGCCACGGCCCGCGATCGGGACCGCTATATCGCGCGATCGCTCGACCGTATCGGCGCCATGACCATGCGGCTGACAGCCGCGCATGGATCGGATGAAAGTTTGCGTCTGCTTCGCCGCTTGCGTGCAGGGGCCAATGTCGCCGACCTGCGCCACACCGCCAACGGCCTATCCGGAAATACGCGGCAAGCGGCTGAACGCCTCCTGACAGCGATCCACCGGGAAACTAAACAGGACTCGCCATCTTCTTCCCTGCTCGACAACATAGATGAAGCGCTGTCGGCGGCACTTGGCAGTGCGACCGGGGAAGACAACCCGCTCGTGCGTGGTCTGCTTGGCCTGCGTCTTGCGCTCTTCGAAAAAAGCCCGCCGTGGAAGCCAGTAGAATGATCGGCGAAATCGACATTGCCGGCGTATTCGTTTCGCCATTGTTATTGTGCCTCATCATGGCCTTTTTCGTGCGATTGCTGACCACGCGGTTGCTGGATCGAATCGGCGTCTACCGGTTTATCTGGCAGCGCCCGCTTTTTGACCTTGCCCTGTTTTTCCTGCTCCTCTGGCTCGCCTTTGCGGGCCTATATATGATGACGGCCTGATCCATGCTCTTGACCCGAGAAACCCTCGTTGGCAGCTTCAAGATGATGCTTACGCTCACGCTTGCTGTGCTCGCCGCCCTGCTGCTGTGGCACCTTTACAATTATTACACCTATGCCCCGCAAACCCGAGACGGCAAGCTGCGCGCAGATATCGTTCCCATCGCCACTGATGAGGCGGGGCGTGTGGAATCAGTCGTCGTGGAGGACGGCGAGATGGTGGAGAAAGGGCAATTGCTCTTCACCATTGACAAGGTGCGGTTGCGCAACGCGCTGGCCCAAGCGGAAGCCGCGATCGCAACGACGCGGGCCACATTGCGTTCGGCCGAGCGAGAGGCACGGCGCTATGCTGCGCTAGACGGCGTGGTATCGGCTCAGGATCGGGATACGCGCCAGGCCGCGGCAGAGGAAGCGCGGGCCCGATTGACGCAAGCGATCGCGGACCGCGATTTGGCGCGGATCAATCTGGAGCGCGCCGAAGTGCGATCTCCGGTTAACGGCATCGTGACCAATTTCCAGCTGAGGCCAGGGATCTATGCAAATGCCGGGCAGCCGGTGATGTCGCTTGTCGACCGGGATAGCTATTATGTGTCGGGCTATTTTGAGGAAACCAAGCTGGCCCAGATCCATCAGGGCCTGCACGCAAGGATGCGCTTGATGGGCGATGACCGACTGTTGGAAGGCCATGTCGTCGGCGTGGCCTCGGCCATCAACGATAGCGAGCGGTCTACCGATGCTGGCACCCTGCTTGCTGACGTTAAACCGACCTTCAGCTGGGTGCGACTGGCCCAGCGTGTGCCGGTCAGGATCGCCATTGACCGCGTGCCCGAAGGCGTGATGCTGGTGGCGGGACGCACCGTAACGGTCACGCTGGACGGGGCGGACAAGAAGATTCACCCAGGGACGTTCCATGAGTAAGGCGCGATGGTTGAGAGGCTCTGCTCCGGCAATTCTGGCGGTCCTGGCGGCCTGCACCACGGTCGGCCCAGATTATGTGCCGCCCGCCCTGCCTGCTGGGGCGGCGACTGGCGCGACGGGTACCTTTGAGGCCAGCGCATCGCCTGCTATATCGAGCGCTCCGCTGCCTCCCAGATGGTGGCAACTCTATAATGATCCGCGGCTAGATGCGCTGATAGAAGAGGCGCTCGCCGCGAACACTGATCTGCGCGCCGCTGCGGCCAATCTCGAACATGCCCAGGCATTAACGCGGGAAGTGCAGGCTGCCTCTGGCATCCAGACCACACTCGATGGCTCAGCGAGCGTCGGGGAAACGTCCAATCTGGGTATCGGCAACCCGTCCGGCATCCACGACCTGTTCAGCCTTGGCGGAAGCATTTCCTATGAGGTGGACGTGGTTGGCCGTTTACGCCGTTCTATCGAGGCTGCGACCGCCGACGAACAGGCGCAGGCAGCCGCGCTTGATCTTGTTCGCACTACTGTCGCGGCAGCCGTTGTCGGCGCCTATACCGAGGCTTGTACGGCCGGTGCTTCGATTGCAGTAGCCGAACAATCCGTGTCGCTGCAGCGGCAATCGTTGAGCCTCACTGAAAGAGGAGTAAGAGGCGGGGTGTTTGCGCCCATCGATGCGACCCGATCGAGCGCGCTGCTCGCGCAACTAGAATCCGTGACACCCGGTTATGCCGCAGACCAGCGCATCGCGCTCTACCGGCTCGCCGTGTTACTCGGCCGAAGTCCGCAGGACTATCCGGCCAGCTTGGTCGATTGCGCGTCGATACCATCGCTCGTCCAGCCGATCCCCGCAGGTGATGGTGCTGCCCTGATCAGGCGAAGGCCTGATATACGGCAGGCTGAGCGCCGCCTTGCTGCCTCGACCGCCCGGATCGGCGTTGAAACCGCTGCCCTTTATCCCACAGTCGGTCTGGGTGCTTCTGCGGGCGTGTCATCCCGCACAGTCGAGGGACTGGTGAGCGATTCAGCGCTGCAATTCAGCATTGGTCCACTAATTTCCTGGAGTATTCCCAACCGCAGCGTCGCGCGGGCCAGGATAGAACAAGCGGATGCGTCGGCGAAGGCGGCGCTGGCCAAATTCGACGGCACGGTACCGTCAGCGCTTCGAGAGACCGAGAGCGCGCTTACGCAATATGCGAATGATCTCGTTGAAAACAGGCGGCGGCGTGCTGCCCGGGACAGGAATCGGGAGGCCGCAGATATGCAGGCCAAACTCGCGCGCGGCGGCGCAGTGTCCAGTCTGGAAGTGCTCGACGTGGAACGCTCACTTGCGAACGCCGAAGCTGAATTGGCATCCTCGAACGCAAGGCTTGCAGCGGACCGGGTGCGTATCTTTCTCGCCCTTGGGGGCGGCTGGGAGTAGGGTCGGAAGCTGGCATCGCGCTCAAGCACAATTCCATTGGCCCGCGCTACTTCTCTGTATTCCGTCACGCATTCGTTTGCGGAAAGAGCCCGGCTCCGTTTCGGAAGCCGGATTGATCGTCAGCGATAACGGC
>DFBR01000230.1:0-15404 GCA_002367375.1 Erythrobacter sp. UBA3075
TTGAGCTTGCGCTTCTCCACCTCTGCGCCCGAACGCCAGCCCTTGCCGTCGATAACCTGTTCGTTGGCGAGCACGGTCATATCGACCGGGTCCCAATTGACCTCGCTTTCCTTGCGGTAAACCAGCCCGTTCTCGAACAGCTCGATAAACAGCGCCTGTTCGTGGCCGTAATATTCAGGATCGCAGGTGGCGAATTCGCGGGACCAGTCGAGAGCGAAGCCGAGCTGCTTGAGCTGACCTTTCATCGTGTCGATATTCTGGTGGGTCCAGCCAGCGGGATGAACGCCTTTCTCCATCGCCGCGTTTTCCGCGGGCATGCCAAAGGCGTCCCATCCCATCGGGTGAAGCACTTCGTCGCCGCGCATCTTGCGATAGCGCGCCAGCACATCGCCCATGGTGTAATTGCGCACATGGCCGATATGGATGCGCCCGCTGGGATAGGGAAACATCTCCAGCACGTAGCTTTTGGGCTTGTCGCTATCGCTGTCCGCTTCGAAACAGCGCGCCTCGTCCCATGCAGCCTGCCAGCGCCCGTCGGCGACAGACGGATCAAATTTTTCGTTGCTCATAAATGCCCCCTAGCGGGACTTACATGACAGTGGAACGCCTAAGGTCGCGCGCCTTGGTGAGGATAATGTCCTCCAGCCGCTGGATCGTGGCTGCCTGCACGGGCGCTTCGACCCAAGTGCCGTTCTGGTTGACCTGGCGGCTGGCGGCGACGCGCAGGGCGTCGGCACGCAAATCCTGATCGAGGATGGAGACTGAGACCTTGACCCGCTCTGCCGGGCTATCAGGGTTCACATACCAGTCCGTGATCAGCACGCCGCCGGCACTGTCTGCCGTGGTGAGGGGCATGAAGGACAGCGTTTCCAAGCTGGCGCGCCACAGATAGGAGTTCACACCGATCGACGTGACCTGCGCTGCAGCCATGTCCGCCCGCAGCCGCTCATCATTGCCACCACCACATGCGGCCAGCGCAAAACTGGCGAGGCCAACAAGGCTCGCACCGGCAATGCGGCGAGCGCGGGAAGTGGGGGTGAAAGTGGATTGGGCCATCATCAGTCCTGTAACCATATATTGCAGGCGTCATCGCCCGGATGGCCGCTTCTATACAAGCCGCATGGCGTGCGGCAAGATGAAGCGGCAAGAATGCGCACAAATGCGCCTTGTGGGCGTGAACCCGCGCTTAATGTGCAGCGAAGGCGCATTTTTCCGGCTGGGTCCGACTTGTGCTGGAAGAGCAACAGTCTGGAAAAAGAGCGTTAACGGACTCGCATTCAGTGGAAAAAAGGCGTTTCTGGGTCTAGCTATCGAGTCGGCATTGATGCGCAGAACAGATTTTTTCGTTCACGAATAGTGCATCATACAAGGAGTATTGGGCAGACATCATGAGCAAGGGTAACAACAGTCTGGCAGGCAAGGTGGCGCTCGCAGCGTCCGCTACGCTGCTGGCTGTCGCATTGCCCAGCTCTGTGTTTGCCATTGGCTTACTGAATGATGATGGCGCTGCGCAAAGCGGTGGCCACTTCACTTTCACTCCCGCATCTGCCGATCCCGATGTTGCCGAGCTCGTCGCAAAGGGGTCTGATCGGCAGGCGCGGATGATGCGTTTCACACCGGCTGGCGCTGCCACTTCGCGCGCTGAACGGTCGGTGACTGTCGCCGTGCGGATCGACCAGCAAACAGCGCAGGCGTTGTCCAATGGGTCGTCTGGCGTGGCTGCTTCGCGTGATGGCTTGATCGGTGGACTGCGCGTTGCACCCATGCGTTACAACCTCGGCCTCGCCCGTGGTTATGGCAGTTTTGCACAAGGCTCCTCGCAGCCAGATGCTCGCACTGTAATCGACACCGGCGCGCGTTCGCCCAATATGTCGCGTTCGCTTTCTGACGCCAATATCCCCGATCTTTCCACCTTCGCTCCGCGCACCAGTACTCGCGGTGAGGAAGGCCGCTTTGCTGCACGTGTGGAAATGGACGACAATACCTCTGTCGCAGCGAGCGATGCGCGAGAATCGGTCAATGACCAATTGCTTGATGTTGGCGGCAGCTACCGCCTGACCAACAATATCGATATCACCGCTGGCGTGCGTTACGAACAGGACCGCGACATCGTGCCGTTGCCTGAGATTGATCAGCAGGACAGCCAGGCTGTCTATGTCGGAACGCAATTCCGCTTTTAAGCGGCAATAGGCACTCTAGGAAATTGGTATGCATAGCCCCGCTTCGGCGGGGTTTTTCTTTGCGCATCGCCCCGGCGCTGCCGTAGAAGCAACACACGACCCGATTCTGAAAAATTGAAACAGTGGAGAGAGAATATGGCCCGCGTAGCTGTCGTCACCGGAGGAACCCGCGGTATTGGCCGCGCGATTTGTGAAACGCTGATGGGTGATGGCTTCACCGTCATCGCCAGCTATGCCGGCAATGACGATGCCGCCCGCGCCTTCACTGATGAAACGGGTATCGCCACTTACAAATTCGACGTCGGCGACTTTGATGCGACGCAGCAAGCCTGCGCCAAGATCGCCGAGGAAGTCGGCCCCATTGATGTCGTGGTCAACAATGCCGGGATCACGCGCGACGGAACGCTGCTGCGGATGAGTTACGAAGAATGGGACGATGTAATGCGCACCAATCTGGGCGGCTGCTTCAACATGGCCAAGGCCGCGTTTGAAGGCATGAAAGACCGCAAGTGGGGCCGCATCATCAACATCGGTTCGATCAACGGTCAGGCTGGGCAATATGGTCAGGTGAACTATGCTGCGGCCAAAAGCGGCATTCACGGCTTCACCAAGGCGCTGGCGCAGGAAGGCGCGCGTTATGGCATTACTGTGAACGCGATTGCACCGGGCTATATCGATACAGATATGGTCGCCGCCGTACCGGAAAACGTGCTCGAAAAGATCGTCGCAAAAATCCCCGTCGGTCGCCTCGGCCAAGCGAGCGAGATTGCCCGCGGCGTAAGCTTCCTTGCTGCCGAAGAGGGCGCGTTCGTCACCGGTTCGACCCTGTCGATCAACGGCGGCCAGCACATGTATTGATTGGGCGCGGGTGTTAGAGAACGGGATGACTGAAATCTACCACCCGCCCGTCAAGCGCTCGGTTGAGATCGCCGGGCACAAAACTTCAATCAGCCTCGAACCGCTGTTTTGGGACATGCTGCAAGCAGTTGCAACGCGCGATGGCCTGCCCTTGAATGCAGTGATCGCGCGAATTGACGCTGAGCGAATCGAGGCGGAGCATCCGCCCGGCCTCGCAACCTCTGTCAGATTATGGCTCACCGCCGATTTGCGGCGCGAACACAATCCCTGTTGACCGAGCCGCTGGCGCCTTTCACTAAGTCAGGCATGAGTACCCGCAAACCGATCCGCAAAGCCGTGTTCCCTGTCGCTGGACTGGGCACGCGTTTCCTCCCCGCCACCAAAGCTATTCCCAAGGAATTGCTGCCCATCGTGGACCGTCCGCTGATCCAATATGCGGTGGACGAGGCGCGCGAGGCGGGGATCGAACAGATGATCTTCGTTACCGGGCGCGGCAAGACCGCCATCGTTGAGCATTTCGATGTCGCTTATGAGCTGGAAAGCACCATGGGCGAACGCGGCAAGGACATGGCTGCCCTCGATTCCAGCCGCTTCACTCCGGGCGATATCATCACTGTGCGCCAGCAAGTGCCGCTGGGCCTTGGCCATGCCATCTGGTGCGCGCGCGCGATCGTAGGGGACGAGCCTTTCGCGATCCTCCTGCCCGACGAGATGATGGTCGGCGAACCGGGCTGCATGGCGCAGATGGTGGATGCCTATAATGACGTCGGCGGAAACCTGATTTCGGTGCTGGAAGTGCCGCATGAAGAGGTTTCAAGCTACGGCGTGATTGATCCGGGAGCGAGCAAAGGACCGCTCACCGAGGTCAAGGGCTTGGTGGAAAAGCCGCCGGTGGAACAGGCGCCATCGAACAAAATCATTTCAGGCCGCTACATCCTCCAGCCCGAAGTGATGCGCACGCTGGAAACGCAGGGTAAGGGCGCGGGCGGTGAGATTCAGCTGACCGATGCGATGGCGAAAATGATCGGCAGCCAAGCCTTCCACGCGGTCACTTTCGAGGGGCGCCGTTTCGATTGCGGCAGCAAACTGGGCTTTGTCGAGGCGACGCTGGCGCTGGCGCTCGAACGTGAAGATATGGGCGACGATGTGCGCGCGATGGCGCAGCGACTTCTGGCGGAATAAGTTTAACCTGAACCAGACACGAAAAAGGCGGGCTTTGCGGCCCGCCTTTTTCGTATTCCGATTGTTGGAGTCCAGCCTTATTCAGGGCCGCCGCGCGCTGCACCTTCGGCTTCGTCAGCTTCAAGCTGCGCGACCATATAGGGGATCGGGTTGACCGGATCGTTTGCTACGCGGACTTCATAGTGCAGGTGCGGGCCGGTTGAGCGGCCGGTTGAACCGACATAGCCGATCAGATCGCCAATCTGCACTTCCTCGCCAGCGCGGACCGTGTAGCTCGACAAATGGGCGTAGCGTGTTTCAATCGCTCCGCCATGTTCGATCTGCACGTAATTGCCGTAGGAGCTGAACCACTGCGCCATTTCGACAACGCCGTCAGCAGTTGCGTAAACCGGCGTTCCGCGCGGGGCGGCAAGGTCAACGCCATTGTGACGGGCGCGGCGGCGCAGGATCGGGTGATTGCGCATGCCAAAACCGCTTGTCAGGGTTACGCCGTCGACCGGCATCCGCGAAGGAACAGAAACGGCCAAACGCGGGGCTGCCTCAATGCTGCCAGTTGCGGTAACGCGGCCACCGTCTTCCAGCGTTTCCCAGCTGGCGAACAATTCGGTAAACTCGGAATCGATATCGGCGGATGCCACTGCGGTGGTGTCGATTTCGCCGGTCGTCGCAGGCTCATCGGCCATCGCTGGGCTGGCAAAAAGCATAGTGCCGGCAGCCATGAAGCTGGTGATCTTTACGAACATGCGATCCCTTTGTTTTTCATCATCAGTGGCACAAAACCACCAACCTCCCCGCGCCACTTGCTGTGCAAACAGCGATGGGATGTTCAAATTTTCTTGAGGTTGTCGGAACTCCCGTCCGCCTCATGTATCGTGAGGTATGCGGGCAAAAGTTAACTAAGCAATAGCGCCATAGAGATCGCGCGACAAACCGGCTGCAAGACGCGCCGAGTCGTTGAACGGTGGCTTAACGCTCCCTCGGAAGTGACGTTTGACCAGCATTTTCCAGTGATCTTCCGGGCTTTTTGCATTTTTCGCGCACCATGCGGCGAAATGGGTTGATCCGGCGCGCACATGGCGGATTTCATCGTCAAGGATTCGTTCGAGAATCTTCGCGCCGCGCGAATCGCCCAGCCCGCGCACCCGCTCAAGCGTGGCAGGCGTCACATCAAGGCCGCGCGCTTCCAGCACCATCGGCACGATCGCGAGCCGCGCGCCCGCATCATGCGCCGTGTCGCTCGCCGCCTGCCACAACCCGTCATGCACCGGCAGATCGCCATATTGCGCGCCCATGGTCGCCAGATGCCGCTCAATCAGGGCGAAATGCATAGCTTCATCTGCCGCCACGGCGAGGAAGTCGGCAATAAAGACCTCGCCCATCTGCGCACCAAAACGCCCGACGATATCGAGCGCCAGATCGATCGCGACGAATTCGATATGTGCAAGACTGTGCCACAACGCGATGCGGTTTCGCTCTGACCCGCCCTTACCGCGCCGGGGCATTCGCGCTGGCGGGAGCACCTGCAATCGCTCGGGCCAGCTCGGCGCATCGGGCATGCCCACGGTGAATGCGCTCGCCAATTCGCCACGCCGCCAGCTGCGCACCAGCGCGCGCGTCCGCATCACCTTGGCGCGTTTGTCGCCGGTGAGCAGAGCTGCGCGGATGGCCTGCGAAACATCGATGGGCGACAGGTCGGTCTTCAACGGGGCCTCAAATGGATTGAGCGTTTCTCAAAGCGCCTTGGCCGCGGCCAGCACTTCTTCAACATGGCCTTTCACTTTCACCTTGCGCCAGACCTGTGCGATTGTGCCATCGGCATCGACCAGAAATGTGCTGCGCTCCATGCCCATATATTTGCGGCCATACATATTCTTCTCAACCCAAATGCCGAGCGCTTCGGCAATGCCATCCTCGCCCGAATCGGCGGCCTTATCCGATGCCAGCGGAGCGGCGAGATCGTGCTTGGCGATGAATTTCGCATGCTTGGCAGGCGGATCCTTGCTCACGCCGAGCAGCGCGGTTCCTGCGGCGTCGAAATCAGCCTTCATTGCGGTGAAGTCCTTGTTCTCGGTCGTGCAGCCGGGGGTGTCGTCCTTGGGATAAAAGAACATGACCAGCTTCTGCCCTTTGAAATCAGACGGCTTCACGCTGCCGCCATCGGGCGTTTCCATCGCCACATCGGGCATTTTGTCTCCAGCGTCAGGACGATCTGTCATCATTTTATCTCCAGTTCTTGATCAAAATGGGCGTGCCATTGCTCCGCTATGCCCTGCCTCGCTTCGACCAGCGATTGCAACAGGTCCGAATAGCTGGGGTGACCGCAAGCCTTGGCCAAGACATCGCGCGCCGCCTCTGACGGTTCGCTACCATCAGGGGCGAACAATCGTTCAGCAACGAGGAAGCGGGTGAGCGTGAGGTGCCGCTCGACATGCTCGGGCGGCAAAAGCCCCGCATCAGCGAGCTGCGCAATGGCTTTCTCCAGCGCCGGATCAAGCGCAATGCCTTCGCGCAATTGCAGATAGTGGATCAGAAATTCGGAATCGACCAGCCCGCCGCGCAGCAGCTTTACGTCGAGCGGACCCTGCGGCTTCTTGGCCGCGAGCACATCGGCACGCATTTTCAGCACATCCGCGTGCAGCTTGTCGGGATCGCGTTTCTGGCACAGCACGTCCCGCACAATACTCGCCAGCTTCGCCCTGGCCTGCACAGAGCCAAACAGCGGACGCGCGCGGGCCAGTGCCATATGCTCCCACGTCCAGGCATTTCCGCGCTGATAGCGTTCAAATGCTTCGAAACTTACTGCGAGGGGTCCCTGCTTGCCTTGCGGGCGCAGCCGTGTGTCGATTTCATACAGCGCGCCTTCGGCAGTCGGCACGCTGAGCGCCGCCGACACCCGTGTCGCCAGACGGTTGAAATACAGAGTGGGGGAAAGCGGGCGCGGCCCGTCCGATTCCCCGCCAATCGCACCGGTGAACAGGTAGACAATGTCGAGGTCGGACGCATGGGTCAGCGCCCCGCCACCGAGCCGCCCGAGCCCCAGCACAACGAGTTCCTCGTCACCCATCACCCCGTGTTTCTGACGAAATTCGCGCGTTGCAATCCCGGCGCCCGTGGCCACGGCGGCTTCCGCGACGCGGCATAGCCCCTCGGCGATGTCGAGCGGATCCTGCCGACATTCAATCATCTGCACGCCAAGCGAAAACCGCTCTTCGCCGACGACTTGCCGCAGCCGGTCAAGCTGCGCCTCGTAATCGCGGTCCTCGCTTTGGGCCATGCGGGCAATCAGCTCGGGAATATCTCCGGGCAGGTCGAGCGCAGCAGTGTCGATCAGCGGATCGAGCAATTCAGGCTTGCGCGCCAGCTCATCCGCCAAGGGCTGGGCCAGCGTCAACACGCGCAAAACGCGTTCGAGCAGGCCGGGGCGCTCCTCGAACAGGCGGAACAGATTGATGGCACTCGGCAAGCGGGAGAGAAATGTCTCCCACCGCGCCAGCGCTTTGTCGCTATCCGGCGCATCGGACAGCGCCTGCAACAGATCGGGGCTGATCGCGCCAAATGCCTTGCGCGCTTCGGTCGAGCGCAAGGCGCGGATCGTGCCGCGCCAATGCTCCACCCGCCCATCGAACCGTTCGCGGAAGCTGTCAGGCACATCGACCTGCACCGGCGCGCTGTCATCCTCGCCGAGAAGGTCGTCATAGCGCGCCGCCACCGCGCCGCAGACATCGTGCAATTCCGCAATCAACGCCGCGCCGCCGGTCAGCCCTTCAAGCTGAGCGACATTGTCGATTGCCTCTATGCTGGCGGGCAATTCATGCGTCTGCCGGTCTCCCACCATTTGCAGCCGGTGTTCGATCACCCGCAACCGATCATAGCTTTCGCCCAGCACGCGGGCATCCTCTGCCGCGATCACCTCAGCCTCGGCCAGCGCATCAAGCGCATCGCGCGTGCCGCGGCAGCGCAATTCCGGATTGCGCCCACCATAGATCAGCTGATGCGTCTGGGCGTAGAATTCCACCTCCCGAATGCCGCCGCGCCCCTTCTTCACATCGAAGCCCGGTCCCGGCTCCAGCGGGCCCTTATACGCCGAGCGAATACGCGCGGTGAGGCGGCGAATTTCCTCGATAGCGGTGAAATCAAGGCTCCTGCGCCAGACGAAGGGGCGGATATCATCGAGGAACGCCTCACCCGCCGCAATATCGCCCGATGCTGCACGGGCGCGGATATAGGCAGCGCGCTCCCACGCCAGCGCAGAGCTTTCATAATGCGAGATTGCGCCGCCCACCGGAATAGCGAGCGGACTGACTTCGCTCGCCGGACGCAGCCGCAGATCGACCCGCAGGACATAGCCTTCGCCGGTTGGTTTGGAGAGCATCTCCACCACTTGCCGGGCATAACGCTGCGCCGCTTCTCCTGGCTCATCCCGCTCACGCCGCGCCAATCGTTCGGGATCGAACAGCAGGATCGGGTCAATGTCGGAGGAATAGTTGAGCTCGCCCGCACCTTGTTTGCCCAAAGCGAGACCAAAAAAGCCACTTGTGCCGCCTTCAGGAACGCGGCGACGGACCGATGCCAGCATGGCAGCATCAAGCGCCCGGTCGGCGAACGCGCTCAGCTCTTTCATGACCAGCGCCAGCGGGAAGGCGCCCGCCAGATCGCCCACGCCCAGCACAAGCGCGAGCGACAGGCGCTCGCGCCGCAACGCCAGCCCGGTATCATCAATGCCTGCGCCATCCGCCTTGGCCGCCGCCAGCGCATCGTCACCGCGCCCTTCGGCCAGCATCGCCGCGATCTCAGGCCGCCGATCCAGCGCTAGGGACAGAAACGGCGAATGCGCCCGCGCGCGCTCCAAAGCTGATGACCAGTCGGGTGACATACATATTGCTCCTGCCCGCAGGCCGCGCGCCTCGCAAGTGCGCTTGTGTCGCGCCGCGCGTGGTGCCACATGATGCGCAACGCCATTCGTCTTGTTGGGGACGCCATTCATGCTCCGTTTTCTTACCCCCGTCGCACTCCTCACACTCGCTGCCTGCACTACCGAAGTGCAGGAGACCGAACCGCAGATCTCGCTCGAAACCATGCAGGAGGTCACGCGCACGCTCTCTTCCGATGCGTTCGAGGGACGCGAACCGGGCACGCCCGGCGGGCAGCGCACGGTCGAATATCTGATCGAGCAGTTCGAAGCCGCTGGCTTGCAGCCGGGCAATGCAGGCAGCTGGCTGCAGGAAGTGCCGCTGATCGAAATTACCGCGAGCAATTTCGCGCCGCTGACAGTCGGCGATCTGCAATTCGAGCATGGCAGCGAATGGGTCGGCGTCAGCTATCCGCAGGTCGAGCGCACCGAAATCACCGATAGCGAGCTGGTCTTCGTCGGCTACGGCGTCAACGCGCCGGAACGCGGTTGGAACGATTACGAAGGCCTCGACATGGAGGGCAAGACCGCGCTCATCCTGGTCAACGACCCGGATTATACCGAGGAAGGGCTGGAAGGCCCGTTTAACGGGCGCGCGATGACCTATTACGGGCGCTGGCGCTACAAGTTCGAAGAAGCCGCACGGCAGGGTGCAACGGCGGCGATTGTCATTCATGAAGATTTCGCCGCCAGCTATGGCTGGAACGTCGTCGAAGGCGGGTGGACCGGCGCGCAGGCCTATGCCGACACCGGCGATGGCGGCATGAACAACACGGCGATGAATGGCTGGATGACGATGGCAGCGGCAGAGCGGGTTATGGCCGCCGAAGGGTTGGACCTTGCCGAGCTGATCGAAGCTGCCAGCCAGCCCGGTTTTGCGGCGGTGCCTTTGTCGCAGACCGTTTCGACCAGTTTCGACAATTCGATCCGCCGCTTCACCTCGAACAATGTCATCGGCGTATTGCCGGGCAATCAGGCGCCGACCGAATATGTGCTGCACACGGCGCATTGGGACCATCTGGGTCGCTGCGGCGCGGAAGGTGATGAGGATCAGATTTGCAATGGCGCGGTCGACAATGCGACCGGTGCCGCTGCGCTGGTCACACTCGCCGCAGCCCATGCTGAAGCCGGGCCGACTGCGCGCACACAGGTTTTCCTTGCGGTAACAGCGGAAGAATCGGGCCTGCTCGGCTCTGAATATTACGGCGCGAACCCGGTCTTCCCGCTCGACCGCACGGTGGGCGGCGTGAATATCGACGCGCTTTATGTGCTCGGCGAAGCGCAGGATGTAACCGTGATCGGTGGCGGCAAGAGCGAGTTGGATGGCTATCTGGCCGATGCGCTGGAAGCACAGGGCCGCACCGCTACCCCCGATGCCGCTCCGCAGGCCGGACGCTATTACCGCTCGGACCATTTCAGCCTCGCCAAGCGCGGCGTGCCGATGTTCTATGTGAAGTCGGGCCAGACTTTGGCAGAGGGCGGCGCTGAGGCCGGTGAAGCGGCCTATCAGGATTACAACACCAATCACTATCACGCGGCCAGCGATGAATATTCGGAAGACTGGGACTGGGGCGGCGTGATGCAGGATTTGAACCTCTATTTCCGCCTCGCGCGCGCTGTGGGTGATGGCGGCGAATGGCCCAATTGGAACGAAGGCGACGAGTTTCGCGCCATTCGGGACGAAAGCTGCGCCTCGGATGACAACGCAGGCTGCTGACACCGTGAGTTTCCGCATGCCCGCTGAATGGGCAAAGCAGGACTGGATATGGATCGGCTTTCCGGCGCACGCTGATTTGTGGGAAGACGATCTCGCCCCCGCGCAGGCGCAGATGGCCGCATTCGCCAATGCTGTGGCCGAGACGGGCCAACAGGTGCGGTTGGTGGTGCGCGATGATGCGGCGGAGGCTGCGGCGCGCGCACTTGTATCTGGCGCGGTGCAGATCGAGCAGCACACCTATGGCGACATATGGCTGCGCGATACCGGGCCTCTGACGCTGCTCGGCCCCGATGGCGCTCGCCGCGCACAGGGCTTTGGCTTCAATGGCTGGGGCGGGAAATATCTGCTGGAAGGTGATCAGGAGACGGGGCCGTCGCTCGCGGCGGCAGGAGGCTTGCCCTATGCGCGAGCGGACTGGATTCTCGAAGGCGGCGCTATCGAGAGCGACGGCCACGGCTTGGTGGTGACGACCGAGCAGTGCCTGCTCAATCCCAATCGCAATCCCTTACTTTCGCGCGCGGACATCGCAGCGAACCTCCGGCGCGATCTCGGCTTCGAGCGCATCTTGTGGCTGGGTGATGGCCTGAAGGGCGACCATACCGATGGCCATGTCGACAATCTTGCACGGATGATAGCGCCCGGCACCATTGCGATCCCGCGCGCCAGCGGCACGGACGATCCCAATGCTGCGGTCTATGCCGATGCCCGCGCCCGCGCTGCCGGTTTCGGCATGAGCGTGCGCGATGTGCCTTCGCCCGGCCTCATTGGCGAGGCTGATGACGTTGAGCCCGCCAGCTATATGAATTTCGTCATCTGCAACGATGTAGTCGTGGTGCCGACCTATGGCTCCCCGCACGACGCTGACGCCGTGACCGAAATTGGCGCTTTGTTCCCGGAGCGCACCGCTGTGGGTCTCCCCGCCAATGCCGTGCTGACCGGCGGCGGCAGCTTCCACTGCGCCAGCCAACACGTGCCCGCAGCTCCACAGGAAAGCGCATTTTAACCTTTCGTTAGGGATTAGGGCCGATAGTTCACGACATGGCCCGTGCAATAGCCCTCACCAAGACAATCACCCCCCAGATGCGCGAATCTGTACGCATCATGATTGTCACTTCATGCGGTGTCGCGCTGATTGCTGCGGGCCAGTTTCTGCCTCTCTAGGCAATCAGCTTCCACAAAGCCCCGATAGCCGCGCTGCCCAGCACAATGGCTGTGGCGACCTGCCATTGCGTCTTGCTGACGCGGCCAAAGGCGCGGTGGCCGAACCAGTCCCCGAATAGCACGGCGGGGAACAGCAGCAGCGCCAGTTCCACCTCTTCCCAGCCGCCAACGCCTCGCCAAAGGAATACGGCGGCTGAAAGCGGGGTCAGAACGAGAAAGATTGCCATCATGCTCGCCCGCGCTGCGGCTGGCTCCAAGCGCCCGCGCAGGTAGAAGGGAGCCATGCCCGGCCCCGGGCGCGAAACCAAAGATCATCCCGCCATCAGGAATTGCGCGCACTAGCTGCTGGAGCCGCCCTGCTCCGCTGCCCTGCACGAAATGCCGCAACAATTGCGCGCGGTCCCGCCACCAGCCCAAGAACCATTAGCAGCAGGCAAAGCAGCCGCGCCCAGATGGAGGTGTAGCAACGCGCACCAAGCTCCCAGCTTGCCAATCGACACTCCTCTGCGGCGGAAAATCCATAGCCGGTGGTAAGGTGATTGCTATCGTGAAGGTCGAGCGCCTCGCGCCGCCAACGAAAATTGGGCAGTGGCAGGGTGAAGTCACCCAGCGTGGCCAGCCAGATCGGCTCGCTTCCATCGTCAAGTCGGCGCGAGGCTCTGGCACGCATCCGGGCAATCCTTGCACTGGTCGCGCCATCAGGCTTCATCCTTTGGCCTCCATGGCGATATTTCCGCCTGTCCGGGCGATGCAATGGTGAGTGCACGCGCTGTCACTGGCGAAATTCCCGGGCGCGGCGGCAGATTTTTCGGCAACTTGATGTCATGGGCAAGACCCAGCTTTTCCAGCAGCAGGATAAATTGAAAACCGAGATCGATTTGTCCGGGATAGAGCCCGTGCGCTGCCGAACGCGGGAAGGCGTGATGATTGCAATGCCAGCTTTCGCCCATGGTCGGGATCGCCATGATCGGGACGTTGTGCGCCTGCAGCGCCGCCCCATCGAGATGCCAGTCCTGCGGGCCGCGACTGTGCGCGAAATAGCTGATGAACCAGTGCATGGTGACGCAGGCCGCAACGCGCACGATGACGCCCCACACTACCCACGGCCAACCGCCCAGCAGATACAGCACGATCGCAAGCGGCAGCTGATGCGCCATCCATGTCTTTTGCAGAAAGCGATAGAACGGATCACCCGCAATCTCCGGCCCCGGATCGAACCCGGGTGGCTTATCGAGGATCAGCTTGAAATTGAGGTAGTAGAACCCTTCCAAAAATAGCGGCTTGCCGTGCCGCAAAAACCAGTGGCAATTTTCTTCACGCTGGGCCCAGTCACGGCTGTCGTGCAGGCCGATGGTCCAGATCGGCCCGCCCATACCCACCAGCGTTCCGAAGTAGACGAGCGTGCGCTCCAGCCATTTCGGGCATTCAAAGCTGCGATGGATCAGCCGCCGGTGGAAGCCAACCGAATGGCCCGCACATAGGGTTACCGCGCTCAAGCCAAGAAACACGGCCAAAGCGCTCCAACTGAAGAACAGCGGGCCAAGCACGAGAGCGCCGATGATCATACCGCTGTTCCAGATCGAGCGGGCCGGATCCCACACGACCCGCCCCTTGTCAGGGCTGGCCTGATCGAGATTGGTCAGGGAATTGACCTTGAACGCCTCGCTCCCGGTTTGCAGGGCCCTGCCCATTCAGCCAATCTCCTCTACCGGATGGCGTGCGATGATGGTTTCGATGAAGAAGCGCGCGCTCTGCTTGGTAGCAAATCGTTGCATTGGCGCGAAATACCACGCCGGATCGAGCAAGCGACGCGAACGGACTTCCAGCCGGATATTGGTGCCGCCTTCTGCAGCGGGCGCAAAATGAATGTTGGTGCCGTGAACCTGAAGGTAACTGGCAAGGTAGGAATCGTTGCGAATGATCTCGGTCGCGATCTCGCGTTCGCCGACCTTCGCGATGCGAATATGCATTTCGCCGCGGTGGCTGTTGGTCACCAGCCAGCGGCGGTAGGTAAAATGCAGGCGGTGCACATCGCCTTCGCCAAGGCTCGCCGCCTCAATCTGATCGGGAAGCGGGAATAGCTCGAGAAACCAGTTCCGCTGTGCATCGAAAGTGACGGGCTGCGCCATATTCGCCTTGAGCTGGTCGATGGAAAGCGGACTGTAAGCGGTGTAGCTGACGCTTTGTTCGCGCGGTATTGTGGTCGCCGGGAAGAGTCCCTCACTTACCATCACCAGGAATACCGCAGGAAGCGCATAGGCTTTGAAAGTGTCACGGTGATCGGGCTTTTTCTTGCTTGCCAGCCCCGCAACAAGAAATCCGATGCTCACCACGACATAGTATATCGGCATGAACATCAGGACGCAGATGAAGCCTTCGAACAGAAAGGCCGAGGTCAGCAGGAATGCGACCGTCATGATCCGCATGTGATTGAGATATCGCGCAATTGTTGAATCGCCCGTTGCGCTCGGCACGAAATAATAGATCGCCAGTGACAGCACGAATGGCACGAGCAGATAGACAAGCGTGCTCTGGCCAAACCGGCTATCGAGCAAAAATCGGAGCGCCAGAGCGGCGGCGCCACAAATGAACAGGAATGTCATCCACTTGCGTGCCATCGGAGCAGTCTAGCCGCTGGCCCGGTTATGGGAAGCGCAATTTTTCCCGCGCACGCTCACACAAGATCAGGCGGCGTGGCGGCATCCTTCAACATCGCAATCGCTTCATCGAGCGGCAGGAATTTCTGCTGTTTTTCTCCCAGCGTGCGCATGGCGACGGTGCCTTCCTCCGCCTCCCGCTTGCCGATCACCAGAATGTGCGGAACCTTGGCGAGCGAGTGTTCGCGCACCTTGTAATTGATGCTTTCGTTGCGGAAATCGCTTTCCACCCGGATGCCCGCCGCTTCCAGCTTCGCAATCGCGCCCTTGGCGTAATCGTCCGCATCGGAAACAATCGTGGCGACCACAGCCTGCACCGGAGCGAGCCAGACAGGCAGGCGGCCTGCGAAGTGTTCGATCAAAATGCCGATGAAGCGTTCATACGATCCGAAGATCGCGCGGTGGAGCATGACGGGGCGGTGCTTGTCACCATCCTCGCCGATATAGGTCGCATCGAGGCGTTCGGGCAGCACCCGGTCGCCCTGGATTGTGCCGACCTGCCACGTCCGGCCAATCGCATCGGTCAGATGCCATTCGAGCTTGGGGGCGTAGAAAGCACCTTCGCCGGGAAGTTCTTCCCAGCCATATTCGTCATTATCCATGCCCGCTTCGGCCACGGCATCGCGCAATTCCTGCTCGGCCTTGTCCCAGTCGGCATCGGAGCCGAAGCGCTGGTCGGGGCGCAGCGCCAGCTTTACGTGATAGGTGAAACCAAAATCCTTGTAGACCTCGTCCGCCAG
>DFBR01000230.1:15480-29132 GCA_002367375.1 Erythrobacter sp. UBA3075
GGCTCGTTACGGTGACAGCAGCCCATTTCGCCCAGCCGGATCGGCAGATCGCGATAGGAGGTGATGCCTTGCTTGAAGACCAGCACATGCGCCGGGCAGTTCATCGGCTTGATCGCCATCCATTGCGCATCGTCGGCGACTTCAGGCGCGGCATTGCCGCCCTCTGCATCGACCTGCGGCACCATGTCGGGCACGGCGAACATGTTCTCGGCATATTTGCCCCAGTGGCCGCTCTGCTCCCACTGGCGCACATCCATCACCTGCGGTGTCTTGATCTCGCGGTAGTCTGCCCCGTCCATCTTGCGGCGCATATAGGCTTCGAGTTCGCGCCAGATGCGATAGCCCTTGGGGTGCCAGAAAACCGACCCGTGCGCCTCTTCCTGCAAGTGGAACAAATCCATCTCGCGGCCGAGCTTGCGGTGATCGCGCTTGGCGGCTTCCTCCAGCCGCATGAGGTGCTGGTTCAGCTGCTTCTTGTTGAGCCATCCGGTGCCGTAAATGCGCGTGAGCTGCGCATTGTTCTGGTCGCCGCGCCAGTATGCACCCGCCACGCGCATCAGCTTGAAGGCTTGGGGATCGAGCTTGCCGGTGCTGGCGAGATGCGGACCGCGGCACATATCGAGCCACGCGCCATCTGATCCGGGTTCGCCCGACCAATATACGGTCAGTTCTTCATCTTCGGGCAATTCCTTGGCCCATTCGGCCTTGAAGCTCTCGCCTTCACTCTCCCATTTCTGGATCAGCTGCTCACGGCTCCACGCTTCGCGCACGAGCGGCTTGTCGGCCTTGATGATTTCGCGCATCTTTTCTTCGATGGCGGGCAAATCTTCGGACGAGAACGGCTCACGCGTGTCGGGCGCTTTGACATCGTAATAAAAGCCATCGTCGGTGGCGGGACCGAAAGTGATCTGCGTGCCCGGATAAAGCGCCTGCACGGCCTCGGCCAGCACATGCGCGAAATCGTGCCGCGCCAATTCCAGCGCGTCGTCCTCGTCGCGGGCTGTGATCAGTGCGAGTTCCGCATCGCCATCAAACGGGCGATTGATATCGCGTACTTCGCCATTCACGCGTGCGGCAATCGCCGCCTTGGCAAGGCCGGGTCCGATAGCGGCGGCGACGTCGCCCGGAGTGCTTCCCGACTCCATTTCGCGGCATGAACCATCGGGCAGGCTGATTTTGAGCAGTTCGGTCATGATTTGCCACCTAATGCCTTGGGGCGAGCGCGCCAAGTGGGGATTGCTGCTTGCGGCGCAAGGGCGCTCGCTTCTAGGGCGGCAACATGACCACGATACGCTCGCATCCCTCCTCCACCGGCATCCCGCTCGCATTCCGGCACACCCAGGGTAAAGGGCCGGCAATTGTCTTTCTGCCGGGCTATATGTCCGACATGGAAGGCGGCAAGGCTTCCGCTGTTTTCGACTGGTGCGTGGCGCAGGGGCGCGAATGCCTGCTGCTCGATTATTCGGGATGCGGGCAAAGCGGAGGCAACTTCGCTGACGGCACGCTGAGCATCTGGCGTGATGACGTGCTGGCGTTAATTAGCGCGCAGGTCATCAGCGACAAAACTGTCGTCATCGGCTCTTCGATGGGTGGATGGTTGATGCTGCATGTTGGGTTGGCGCTCGGTAATCGTCTGGCTGGCCTTGTCGGCATCGCCGCCGCGCCCGACTTTTCCGACTGGGGTTTTGACGAAACGCAGAAAGCAAAGCTGCGTGCAGGTGAAACAATCTTTGAGGATAGCGATTACGGCTACGACCCGATGCCGACTCATGCCAAATTCTGGAATGATGCGGAAAAGCATAAGCTGCTCGATGGAACAATCGACCTCGCCTGCCCCGTGCGCCTGCTACATGGGCAGGAGGATTCAGATGTGCCGCCCGAAGTCTCGCTCGGCCTTGGCGAGGCGCTCGCCAGCGAGAATGTGCTGGTCACGCTGGTGAAAGGCGGCGATCACCGGCTCAGCCGTGACACTGACATTGCCGCTCTGCTGGACACGCTGTCTGCGCTCTTGGAAACGACCAAACTGGTTTCCAGTGAAACAAAATAGGTGCAATGCGTAGTATGCGAAGATAGAGGCCTTCGGGAACTTCCGGTAGAGCCACTCGCTGGAAGTTTTGAGTCGAGGCGATGGCCCCGCAGCGGGCCGCGCGGAGGAGAATAGGACAGTAATGGCCACCAAGAAACGCGCATCCAACCCTTTTCCCGATCTCACCAAGGCGGAAAAAGGCATCGCCAAGGTCCTGCGTGACCGCATCAGCGATTCGATCCTGCCCGGCGATACGCCGCTCGATGGTAAGCGGCTGGACGAAGCGAGTGCATTTGTCGTCACCGCCGCGCGCAAGCGGGCAGACGGCAAACCAGCCATCCTGATCCAGTCGGCAGCTGAAGGTCGGCGCTTTATGCGCATCGCCATCATCAACAAGGACATGCCCTTCCTGGTCGACTCGATCGGCGCGGCGATGGCTGCGCACGGCCTCGCGATCGATGTGTTGGTTCACCCGATCCTGCCTGTCCGCCGCAAGGATGGCGTGCTGGAAGACGTGCCCGAGGGCAGCGAAACCGGCGAGAAGAAGGAAAGCTGGATCTATATCGAAACCGCGCGGATCGATGCCAAGGAGCGGCGCGGCCTTGAGAAAGTCTTGCAGACCGCAATCCTTGATGTGCACGCTGCCGTGGCCGACTGGCGGCAGATGGTCCGCCTCATGGATGATGATGCGGATCGCCTGTCCGACGCTGAAGGCGCAGCGCTGCTGCGCTGGCTGTCTGGCGGAATGATGACGCAGCTGGGCCATCTCACCCGCAAGCGCAATGGCAAGGAAAGTGACAGGCTGGGCATTTGCCGCCGTTCGACACCCGATTTGCTGGCACCCGATGCCTATGACAAGGCATTCGCGTGGTTCGATGGCGAGAATGGCAAGCCGGGCCGGGCGCCGCTGATCCTGAAGGCCAACCGCGTTGCCCAAGTTCACCGCCGCGTGCCGCTTGATCTGTTCATTGCACCTATCGTGGAAAAGGGCCGCGTCGAAGCGCTCTCGGTCCATGCCGGCATCTGGACCAGCGCCGCATTGGACGCTGCGCCTGACTCTGTGCCCGTCCTGCGCCAGCAGCTGGGCGCGATTATGGATCGACTCGATTTCGAGATTGGCAGTCATGATTACAAGGCGCTGGTCCACGCGCTCACCACGCTGCCGCGCGATCTGATCATCAGCTTTTCCGATGATGACATAACCCGCGTCGCCACCTCGGTGATGGGCCTCGCTGAACGCCCGCGCCCGCGCGCTACGCTGGTCACCGCGCCGCTTGCCCGACATCTGTTCGGTTTTGTCTGGCTCCCGCGCGACATGCTCTCCACAACCGTGCGCCTGCAGGTGCAGGATTTGCTCGAACGCGAAACAGGAGCGGCCACACTCGATTGGAGCCTGATGGTCGAAGGCGGCAATCTGGCGTTGCTGCGCTATGTGATGGATTTTCGCGGAGCCGAAATCGAGCCCGACAATGAAGCAGTCGACACCGCTTTGCAGATCATGCTGCGCGGTTGGGGCGACGCGGTTGAAGAGGCGCTGGCAATGCGCGAGGAACCAAGCCGCGCGGCTGCGCTCGCTCTGCGCTATGCCGCCAGCTTCCCTGCCTTCTATCGCACCGAATATGGCGCATCCGAAGCCGCTATCGACATTACCCGCCTGCGTCAGCTTGCCGCCCATGCCGAAGAGGCCGGGCAAGGCCGCGATGCACGCCTCTATCGCTCGGATCAGGACGATACAGGCTGCATGCGGCTTAAGGTGTGCCAGTATCACGGCGCTCTGCCGTTGTCGGACGCTGTGCCTGCGCTCGAAAATTTCGGCTTCCGCGTTTTGTCTGAAGTCCCCAGTGAGTTGAGCGGCGAAGACACCGGTACGATCCACGATTTCGTGCTCGGCCTGCCTGCCGGGATGGAGCCGGATACCCTGCTGGAGCGTGCGCCCATCATCGAAGCCGCGATCAGCAGCGTGCTCAATGAAAAGGCAGAAGACGATGTCTTCAATCGCCTCGTCATTTCCAGCGGACTGGATGCTCAGGAAACTGACTGGCTGCGCGCCTTCTACCGCTATTTGCGCCAGTCCAATGTGGCCTTCACCATCTACACCGTTGTCGATGCGCTGGCGGGTGCGAGCCATGTGACGCGCGGGTTGATTGATCTGTTCCGCACGCTGCATGATCCCGCGTTCAAGGGTGACCGCACCAAAGCTGCCGAAAAGATCGAAGACACAATCCGATCCGGTCTGGCCGCAGTCGTGGCAATCAATGATGATCGCCTGCTGCGCCGGTATTGGGACATTATCCGCGCCATCTTGCGCACCAACGCCTTTGCGCCAGCCGCCGAGGACGCATTGGCCTTCAAACTCGATTCCGCGCTCGTCCCCGGCCTGCCCAAGCCCGTGCCGTGGCGCGAGATCTTCGTCTATTCGCGGCGCGTGGAAGGCGTCCACCTGCGCGCTGGCCCCGTCGCGCGCGGAGGGCTGCGCTGGTCCGACCGGCGCGATGACTTCCGCACCGAAGTTCTCGGCCTGATGAAGGCGCAGAAGGTGAAGAACGCCGTGATCGTGCCGACCGGCGCGAAAGGCGGCTTCTATCCCAAGCGCCTACCCAATCCGGCCATCGACCGCGATGCGTGGTTCACAGAGGGTAAGGAAGCCTACAAGCTGTTCATTCGCACGCTGCTGTCGATCACCGACAACATCGTCGATGAAAAAGTCGTGCATCCGACAAACGTAGTGATCCGCGACGGGGAAGACCCCTATTTCGTGGTCGCTGCCGACAAGGGCACGGCAACCTTCTCCGACACCGCCAATGCCATCGCGCTGGAGCGTGGTTTCTGGCTGGGAGATGCTTTCGCCAGCGGCGGCTCCAACGGATACGACCACAAGGCCATGGGCATCACCGCGCGCGGCGCATGGGTGTGCGTGCAGCGCCATTTCCTCGAAATGGGCGTCGATGTGCAGAAAGACCCGGTCACCGTGGTCGGCTGCGGCGATATGTCGGGCGATGTGTTCGGCAATGGCATGCTGTTGTCGAAGTCGATCAAACTGGTCGCAGCATTCGACCACCGCCACATTTTCATCGACCCTGATCCCGATCCGACGGCGAGCTTCAAAGAGCGCAAGCGCCTGTTCGAAATGGACCGGTCCAACTGGGCCGAATATTCCGAAAAGCTGATTTCCAAGGGTGGCGGAATTTATCCGCGCACGCTCAAGCGGATCGAGCTATCGAAAGCGGCCATCACCGCGCTCGGCATTCCTGAAAACGCATTGGCCGACGGCGCGCTCGACCCCGAAAGCCTCATTAGCCACATTCTGAAAGCGCCCGTCGGGCTGATCTGGTTTGGCGGCATCGGCACCTACATCAAGGCCAGCCATGAAAGTGACGCCGAGGTTGGCGATCCCGCCAATGACGGGCTGCGCGTCGATGGTGAGCAGGTGCGTGCCAAGGTCATCGGTGAAGGCGCCAATTTGGGCGCAACGCAGGCCGGACGCATCGAATTTGCGCTGAGCGGTGGCCGCGTGAACACCGATTTCATCGACAATTCGGCAGGCGTCGATTGCTCGGACAATGAGGTCAATATCAAGATCGCGCTCACGGCCGCTCGTCGCGCGGGTCGCCTGTCCGAAGAACGCCGCAATGCGCTGCTGAAAGATATGACGGAGGAAGTTGGCGAATTGGTGCTGGAAGACAACCGCCTGCAAGCGCTGGCGCTTTCCATTGCCGAACAGGGCGGCAAGCGTGCGATTGGGGCGCAGGCGCGGCTTATCGAAGTGCTCGAGGAAACCGCGGGAATGGACCGCGCCAATGAAGGCTTGGGCGATTCCGAAGCGCTGGCCCGGCGCGCGGGCGATGGCGCGGGCCTGACCCGGCCTGAGCTTGCCGTATTGCTCAGCTATTCGAAACTGGTGTTGCAAGATGCCGTCGAAGGCGGCGCGCTTGCGTCAGACGAAGCTGCCGATCCATTGGTGCTGGGCGATTTCCCGCCGCAATTGCAGGAACAATTTGCCACGCAATTGCAGAGCCATCGGCTGCGCAAGGAAATCGTCGGCACGGTTGTCGCCAACCAGATCGTCAACCGCATGGGTATGCTGCACCCGTTCGAACTGGCGGAGGAAGAGGGCGCCGGGCTGGATGCCATCGGCACCGCCTTCGTTTCGGCCACCGCGCTGCTCGGCATGGAGCAAGTATGGCACGCGCTCGATACCGAAGTGATGCCTGAAACCGCCCGCCTGATGCTGTTCGATCAGGCGGCGCTGGCCCTGCGCAGCCATGTTGCTGATTTGCTGCGCGCAGGCGGAGCAAATAGCTCGCCGTCAGCCCTGCGGGCGGAAATCGGCGGTATTGTCCGCGAACTGGTTGATGATGTTGATACTTTGCTGGGTGGCGAAGCGCGCAAGCACATTGATGGCATTACGGCGCAGCTCACCAAGAAAGGCGCGAGCAGCAAGCAGGCCGATATGGTCGCACGTTTGTTCGCCGTGGATGGCGTGATCGGCCTGGCGCGGCTCGCCAGCGATACGGGCATTGCGCCGAAAAATCTGGCCAATGCCTTTATCGAACTTGGCGCATTGCTAGGCATCGACTGGGCGCAATCGCGCGCTGCGGTGATGAGCCCCGCCGATCCGTGGGAGAGGCTGCTCGTCGCAGGTCTTGCCCGTGATTTCCAGCAGATGCGGTTCGATTTCCTGCGCGGGTTTGCTCGCAAGCGCGGCAAGGATGCAGGCAATCCCGTTGCACTCATCGCCAATTGGGCAGAGGGTAACGAGCCTGCCATTGCGCAATTCCGCCGGATGATCGCGCGCGCTCAAGCGGCAACGCCTGTCGCCCCGGCCATGCTCGCGCAGATCGCCAGTCAGGCGCGCAATCTGTTGCAGGGGTGATCGCCAAGATGTCCCGCAGCTTGACGCGCGTCGCGTTTTTGCCCACCCCAGCCCGATGACACGTCATGATGTTGTGATCGTTGGAACCGGGCATGGCGGCGCACAGGCTGCTATTTCGCTGCGTCAGCAAGGCCACGAAGGCTCGATCCTGATGATCGGACGCGACCGCGTTCCACCCTATGAGCGCCCACCTTTGTCAAAGGAATATCTTGCCGGAGAAAAGCCGATCGAACGGCTGCTGATCCGGCCAGAGGCCTTCTGGGCAGAAAAGAACATCGAATTGATGCTGGGCCAATCAGTCACCAAGATTGATCCCGAAGCGCATGAAGTGCAGCTCGGTTCAGGCGAGCGGATTGGCTATGGCAGGCTGATCTGGTCGGCCGGCGGCGATGCTCGGCGGTTGTCGTGCCCCGGCAGCCATCTCGATGGTGTGCACGCGGTCCGCGATATGCGCGATGTCGATCATCTGCTCGAAGATCTGGCAGGCGGTGCGCAGCGCTTCGTGGTGATCGGCGGCGGCTATATCGGGCTGGAAGCAGCCGCTGTGCTGCGCAAGCTGGGCCGCGAAGTCACTCTGGTCGAAGCCGAAGAACGCGTGCTCAACCGCGTGGCGGGTGAGGATTTGTCGCTTTTTTATCAGGAAGAACATCGCAAACAGGGCGTCGATTTGCGCCTCGGCGTCGGTGTCGAGCGCTTAAGCGGGGAAGAGCGCGTTACCGGCGTTGTGCTTGCCAATGGCGAAGAAATCGCTTGCGATGCAGTGGTCGTTGGCATCGGTATCGTCCCCGCCGTCGGTCCACTGATCGCTGCGGGCGCAGCAGGAGCGAATGGCGTCGATGTTTCCGAAACCTGCCACACCAGCCTTGAACAGGTCTATGCCATCGGCGATTGCGCGGCCCATCCTAACCCTTGGGCAGATGGCGCAGTTATCCGGCTGGAAAGCGTGCAGAACGCGCATGACATGGCGGCCACCGTGGCAAAGTCGATCTGCGGCGAACCGCAAAACTACACCGCCTTCCCGTGGTTCTGGTCCAACCAGTATGATCTGCGCCTGCAAACCGCTGGGCTGAGCATTGGCTACGACAAGACCGTGCTGCGCGGCGATCCGGCAGAGCGCAGTTTTTCGGTAATTTATCTGAAAGACGGGCGCGTGATCGCGGTCGATGCGGTAAATCGCACCAAGGATTATGTGCAGGGCCGAAAGCTGGTGGAAGCGCGGACTGAAGTCGATCCGGCAGACCTCGCCGATGTCGAGAAACCGCTCAAGGAATTGCGCTAAGCTGTTCGCGCGCCCAACGCGCCGCCTCGGCCACCACGTCGTCTGCATCATTCGAGAGCACTTCGACCTGCGGCAGCAGCGCAGAATTGCCGCTGTTGCCTGCCGCGATCAGGCAGTTTCGCAGGAAGCGATTGCGACCGATCCGCTTGATCGGAGAGCCTGAGAACTTTGCGCGAAATGCGGCATCGTCGAGCTCCAGCAGCTCATCAAGACGCGGTGCAATCAGCTCATCTCGCGGAGCAAAGGCACGGTGCCGCGCGGCGGTTTGCGCAAACTTGTTCCACGGACACACCGCCAGACAATCATCGCAGCCATAGATGCGATTGCCGATATTTTCGCGAAATTCCTCCGGAATCGGACCCTTGTGCTCGATCGTGAGATAAGAAATGCAACGCCGCGCATCCAGCCGGTTGGCTTGCGGAAAAGCATCGGTCGGGCAGGCATCGAGGCAGGCGCGGCATGATCCGCAGCGGTCCGAATGCGGGGCGTCGGGCGTAAGCTCAAGCGTGGTGTAGATCGCGCCGAGAAACAGCCAATTGCCATGTTCGCGGCTGACCATATTGGTGTGCTTGCCCTGCCAGCCCAGTCCCGCCGCTTCGCCCAATGGCTTTTCCATGACCGGCGCGGTGTCGACGAAGACCTTGAGCTGTGTTTCTGGTATCTCAGCGCACATCCAGCGCGCCAGAGCTTTGAGCGCCTTCTTGACCGTGTCATGATAGTCGCGCCCCTGCGCATAGACCGAGATGCGGGCGCGTTCAGCATCACCTTCCAGCGCCAGCGGATCGACCTCGGGCGCATAGCTCATGCCTAGCGCGATCACGCTGCGCGCTTCGGGCCACATGCTTTGCGGGCCTTGGCGCACGTCCGCACGGTCTTCCATCCAGCCCATGTCGCCGTGAAAGCCATCGTCCAGCCACTGGTGCAGGCGGCGCGCGCGCAGCCGATCATCCTCAGCAGGCGCAATGCCTACCGATACAAAGCCCAGCTCACGCGCTTGCGCCTTGAGGCGGTCCTCAAGCGACATATTATCCGGCTTATTAACCATAATGCGGGTGTGGCCCGTTCATTCCTGCGCTCTAGCGGCTACACCATGCATATGGCGACACATGATTTTTCTCCCGCTCACGATGGAACGCGCCCGCTCGCAATAGAAGCGCGCGGGCTGGTCAAGCGGTTCGATAGCACGCTGGCGGTGGACGGAGTGGATATCTCCATCCCCGAAGGCGCGATTTACGGCATCCTTGGCCCCAATGGCGCGGGCAAGACCACGACGCTGCGCATGCTCTTGGGCATTATCGATCCGGACGATGGCTATCGCCGGGTGCTCGGCGCGGACGATCCGCAGGATGTCGCCCGCCGCATTGGCTATCTTCCCGAAGAGCGCGGCCTCTATCCGTCGATGAAATGTTACGAAGCGATTGCCTTTATGGGCGCGCTGCGCGGATTGCCGCTGCCAGAGGGACGCAAGCGCGGCAAGGAACTGCTCGAAAACCACGGCCTCGGCCATGCCATCGACAAGCAGATCCGCCAGCTTTCCAAGGGCATGGCGCAGACCGTGCAATTGCTCGGCACGCTGGTGCATAAGCCGAAATTGGTGGTGTTTGACGAACCGTTCAGCGGCCTCGACGCGATCAATCAGGGCAAGCTGGAAGTGCTGATCCGCGATCTGGCAGACAGGGGCACCACGGTCATCTTCTCCACCCACGTTATCGCTCATGCCGAGCGGCTGTGTGAAGGCATTGCCATTATTGCGGGCGGCAAGGTGCCGTTCGCGGGCCGGGTGGACGAAGCACGCGACCGCATCCCGGCGCAGGTGCGGCTCGAAACGCGCAATTCGGACGGGCCATGGGCCGCTGCGCTGCCTGCCGATGCCCGCCGCGTAGGCGATTTCTGGAATTTCGCTCTGCCCGAAAGCGGGGTCGAGCCATTGCTCAAGGCATTGATTGATGGCGATGCGGGCATCCAGTCGCTCTCCATCGAGCGCGCCGGATTGCACGATGCCTTCGTCGATATCGCCGGTGAAGCAGCGGCGCGCGACATGGTGACGCAGGAAACAGGAGAAGCGGCATGAGCAACAATGCAGTCCGTGATGGTGGCCGCCTGTCGATGTGGCGCGCGGCATGGGTGATCGCCCGGCGTGATTTCAGCGCAATCCTGTTCAGCCGGAGCTTTATCTTCTTCCTGCTCGGCCCGCTGTTCCCGGTGGTGGTGATGGGCCTTGCTGGCGGGGTCGGTGCGCAAGTGCAAAACGAAGCCTCGGTCGCCGATGTGGGCATTGCGATGCAGGGTGAAGAGATCGATGCGATGCTTGCTGCACGGGCGGAATTGTCACAGCAAATGCCCGGCAGCATCCCGCCAATGGTCGAGCTGGCAAGGCTCAACCCGGGCGAGGAATATGATGCGCGCGCGGTTCTGGAAAATGCCGAAGGCAGCTTGGCTGCTATCGTCACCGGAAGTCTCGATGCGCCTGTTCTCACCGCAACGCAGGGGCGGGTGCAGCGCTGGCAAGGCACGGTGGGATTGATCGCTGGCCATGCTCGCAGCACCACTTCGCTCAGCTATCCAAGCGTCGGCACAGCAGTCGTTGGCACCAGCGGTGCGGCGGAAAATTCGGGCCGCCTGCGCACCGCGCAGGGCGGGCAGGTATTGTTGTTCCTGCTCATCATGCTGCTCGCCAGCATGGTGCTGTCCAATCTGGTTGAGGAGAAGGGCAACAAAATCATCGAAATCCTCGCCGCCGCAATCCCGATGGATGCGGTCTTCATGGGCAAGCTGTTCGCCATGCTCGGCGTTTCGGTTGTCGGCATCGCCGTGTGGGGCAGCACAGGCGCGGCGATCCTTTATGCTGGCGGACAATCCTTGTCCGATTTCGCCAATCCGGGCGTCGGCTGGCCGCTGTTCTTCCTGCTGTTCGCGCTCTATTTCGGCATGGGCTATCTGCTGCTCGGCTCGATCTTCCTCGCCGTCGGATCGCTCGCCGCCACGGTGCGCGAAGTGCAGACATTGTCCATGCCTGCCACCATGTTCCAGATCCTGGTGTTCTTTTTTGCCAGCCTCGCTGTAACCGATCGGGGGGGTGTGATCGAATATACAGCCATGGCATTCCCGCTGAGTTCGCCCTTTGCCATGGTGGCGCGGGCGGCGGCAGAGGAAGAGCTGTGGCCGCACCTGCTGGCTTTGGGCTGGCAGGCGCTGTGGGTCGCGATCTTCATTCGCGCGGGGGCAAGCATGTTCCGCAAGCGGGTGATGAAATCGGGTCCGCGCGGGGCGAAGCGCAGCTCTCCTCTCAAGGCTCTAGCAGGGATGTTCAGGAACAGTTCGAACCCTGCTGCATAGAGTATTTGCTATGAAAAATTCGCCGATCAACCGCCGCTGTGCTCTTGTGTGGTTGGGCGTTGGCGCATCCTTGCCCGTCCTGTCCTCCTGCGGCGGCAGCGAGGCACGCGCGCAGCAAAGCTACCGCGTCTCCCATTCCGAAGCCGAATGGCGCCGCCGGTTGAGCGCGCAGGAATTTCGCGTGCTGCGTGAAGCGGCCACGGAACGGCCCTTCTCCTCGCCGCTGGACGATGAAAGCCGCCGCGGCACTTTCGTATGCGCGGGCTGCAACAATCGCCTTTATTCCAGCGCGCATAAATTCGACAGCGGCACCGGCTGGCCCAGTTTCTGGCAGGCGATTGACGAAGGCGCGGTGGCCTATTCGACCGATTACAATCTCGGCTATCCGCGCCGCGAAGTGCATTGCGCTGATTGCGGCGGGCATTTGGGGCATGTCTTTAACGACGGCCCGCGCCCGACCGGTAAGCGCCACTGCATCAACGGCGTGGCGATGAATTTTCGCGCCGCCTGATAGAGCTCAACGCGGCCGGTAGAGGCGCAGCGCGCCGCTTTCAAAGCCATCCACCGGCACCAGCCAATCGGGCGGAGCATCGCTCGCGAGCGCATTGGCAAAATTGTCTGGTAAAGCGGTGCGGTAGAGCGCGAAATCGCTCGCTGAGAGGCACGCCAGAACGTAATCCGGTTGATAGCTCGCGATGATCGCCCGCGCCTCTTCCACCGTGCCCGTATAGGCTGCAATCACGTCGGCCATCGGGCGCTGGTTGCGGTGATAGCTGGCAGCGGTGACGCTGTGGCGGGTCAGGCCGAGCAATTCGGGCGCATCATCCATCGCCGTGAACACCAGGCCCGGCGCAAGTCTTTCAAGCCGTGCCAGTTCGCACGGCTCGGTTGCAATCGGTGCTGCGGTGCCGCGTGCCATCGTGGCGGTGGGAAACATGGGATCTAGCGGCTTTGCCAGCGCCGTCACGAACATCGGTGTCGCCAGCAGGAAGCAGCCAAGCGTCGCTGCCATGCGCGGGAGCATGGAGCCAATAGCACGCGCCTGCGGCAGCAAGAGCGCCAGCAATACGGCGGCAAAAGGCACGCTGAGCAATTGCGCCAGCACCGCCGCCCGCATCAACAACAATGAATAGGTCCACGCCGCCAGCGCCAGTATCAGCAGCATCAGCCACCGCACGCCGGCACCTTCGGCAAAGGCCCCGCCCCGCAGCGCCAGCCAATAGCCTGCGCCAATCGGCACCAGCGTCCAGATGAGCATGACAGCGGTTGACAGAGGCTGGTGCCAGAACGGCAAGCCTTCCGCGATATAGCCGTGCCACCACGTCGCCAGCACCGGATCGAGCGCGGCCATCGGATTGGTGGCGCATGGGCCGAGCAGGACGAGAGCGACCGGCAAGCTCGCCAGTGGAATCAGCACCAGCGATCCGAGGCGGCCTGCCGCCGTATGCTGAAACGGCAGAAAGGGACCGATGCCCGCCATCAGCGTGGCCATCGCAAAGGCAGCAATATGTCCGGGTCGCAGAACATCGCACCAAATCCCCAGCAATTCAGCATTGGGCCGCGTGGCGAACGACAGGCCAAGCCCGCAAAGCGTCAGCGACAGCAGGAACCACGGCAGCAAATGCCGCTCCTCCCCGAGATAACGCAGACCATACAGCGCCGCGATCACTGCCACGAAGGGCAGGGCTTCCAGTGAAATGACAACCCACGCAGCAGCGCATAACCCCGCACCAATTGCACCCCAGCGCCGCTCGCTCAGCATCAACGCGGCTGTGGCCAACCCCAGCACGGCTTGCGGCGTGTGGTGGTCAATTGCCATGGGTGCAAAAATGCCCGGCAGCAACGGGAAGAGCGGGAACAGCACCAGACCAATGCCCAGTGCTCCGTGCGAAAAATTCAACCGCAGCATGATGGCGCGTAATGCAAACAATGCAGGCAGCAGCCACGCCAGCGGCACAATGGCCATGCCCCAATGCTCGCCGAAAAGGCGGATCGCCAAAGCCAGTGGCAAATCGACCAGCCGCGACCAATGCAGGGAAAAGCCGTCAGGCGGGTTCATCCGGTATTGGGTAACATTCCACCAGCTTTGCCCATCGAGCATGGCGCGCACTTGCAACAGGCGCGTCCAGTCATCGGGG
>DFBR01000211.1:0-3364 GCA_002367375.1 Erythrobacter sp. UBA3075
CATACTGGCTTGCCAGACCATGTGGCGTTTCCGGCATCCACGGACGAGGTGTCCGAGATCGTCCGTTTGTGCGCCGAACATAATTGCCCCGTCATGGCCTGGGGGGCAGGCACTTCGTTGGAAGGTAACGCACTAGCGGTAGCCGGCGGGCTGTGTCTCGATTTGTCGCAGATGAACAGCGTTGTCGAAGTGCATGCAGAGGATTTGACCGTCGCCGTGCAAGCAGGGCTTTGCAGAGAAGAGCTTAATCTAGAGCTTCGTCATACCGGGTTGTTTTTCCCGATAGACCCCGGCGCTAATGCAACACTGGGTGGTATGGCCGCGACACGTGCATCGGGCACCAACGCCATAAAATATGGCACTATGCGGCAGAATGTTCTGCGCTGCACTGTCGTGCTTCCTGACGGGAGTGTGATCGAGACTGGCACGCGCGCCCCAAAATCGGCGGCAGGGTATGATCTGACAGCTCTGTTTGTGGGTTCCGAAGGCACGCTGGGGATCATTACCGAACTGACCTTGCGCCTGCATCCGATCCCGGAAACCACTGCTTCGATCATGTGCATCTTCCCCACTCTGGAAGCCGCGGTGGAGACGGTCATCCTGGCGATCCAGATCAGTCTTGATCCAGCCCGGATTGAACTGATGGATGAGGCGATGATGGCTGCAATAAACTCGTTTGAGAAAGCCGATTACCCGGTCTCGCCAACGCTCGCCGTGGAATTTCATGGTCCGCCGGCTGCGGTCGCAGAGCAGATGGAGCGTTTTCAGGAGCTTGTCGAAGGCGAAGGGGGCACGGTTTCCCGCACGGCGACTAAATCCGAAGAGCGTTCGGCGCTTTGGAAAGCGCGCCACAATGCGCTTTATGCGACCCGATCCTTGCAGCAGGGTAAGAAGCTCCTGATTACAGATGTGTGCGTACCGATTTCCCGCTTAGCAGACTGTATTACGGTTACTCGCGAGGATATCGAATCTTCCGGCATTCTCGGCACGATTGCGGGCCACGTGGGCGACGGCAATTTCCACGCCTTTCTTCTGTTTGATCCGGACGTTCCGGCCGAACTGGAGGCTGTCGAGGCATTGCATCAGCGAATGGGTGCCCGCGCCATCGAAATGGGCGGAACCTGTACGGGTGAACACGGGATCGGCGTGGGCAAGCAGGATTTGCTCAGGCAAGAAGCGGGAGGGGCCACCCAAACCATGCGCGCGATCAAGCGAGCGCTTGACCCGAACGGTGTACTCAATCCGGGGAAAATTTTCGCACAGACCGCCGATTAGAAAGGCTCCCTCCAATGACAAAGACACAAGCAGGACGTCCTTCGGATGTGGAATTGGCGCTATTTGAAACGCACCCACACGTGCGTACATCCCTCGAACAGTTCGACGCGGATGTCGTAAACGCCGTTATGGGTTTGCTGGCCACTGTTCCTGAAACTGGCGGGCAAGTGCCAGTGGGGCAATCCGCAGCGTTGCTCATTGAACTTGAGAAGGAGCAGGGCAATGGCGAATGAACTGGTTTTTGCCGATCTAACCGCGCTTCGCGACATGTTGGAACGAGGGGATGTTTCTTCGGTTGATGCCGTGCAGGCATGTCTGGGGCAGATATCAACCCACGGGGACCGCTTGAATGCGTTCACCGAAGTATTTGCCGATGATGCTCTGACCCAGGCCAAAAATGCCGACCAGATGCGCGGCAATGGAGAGGTTAGCGGGCCACTGCACGGCGTGCCAATTGCGGTAAAGGATCTGTTGGACATTGCCGGGCGAGTGAATACTGGCGGCACGCAATGCTGGAAAGATGCGCCGCCCGCCGTACAATCCGCACCAGCAGTCGCTGCTTTGGAGAAGGCAGGCGCGATTGTCATTGGTAAGGCAAACCTTGACGAATTGGCATTCGGCGTAGCTTCGCAAAATGAGCATTTCGGTTTCGTCAATAATCCGTGGGGTGACAATATGATCCCCGGCGGATCGAGTGGAGGCAGCGCGGTGACGCTCGCTGCGGGGATGGCCTATGCCGCGCTGGGTACAGATACCGGCGGTTCGGTGCGCATTCCTGCGGCAGTTACTGCGACCTCGGCGTTGAAGGTTACGACCGGCCTGATTTCCACCGAGGGCTGCTTTGCGGTTTCGGGCACTCTGGATTCGGTCGGCCCTATGGCCCGCTCGGTCAGGGATCTGGAGGTCCTGCTTGACCTGCTTGAACAGACAAGCGCCCTCCGGACGAAGCCCGGCAAGCTTGCAGGAAACGGCGTGTCCGGCTTGCGACTTGGCATCGAAGAACAACACTTTTTCAACCGGTCGCGTATGTCTGCCGAATGCCAAACCGTGATGGACAGCGTCCTGAGCGATCTGGAAAGCGCCGGTATCGAACTTGTGCCGATCAAACTCCCCTCTATTGGCTATGCTGAAGCTGCCCAGAAGGCGATCGTGCTGGCCGAAGCCGCAAATTACCATTCAGGCCGCTTGCGAGAGTTCCGTCCACTTTATGGTTCGATCATCAAGCCCAATCTGGCTTTGGGCGATGCAGTGCTGGCCGGCGATTATCTGAAAGCGATGGATTTCCGCTTCGTGCTGGCGCGCGAATTTGCCGCTGCCTTTGAAGATGTGGACTTTCTGGTGACTCCGGGCGTGCCTTTTGCCCCGACCACTCATGATGTCGAAAATTATGTGTGGCCCGATGGTTCCAGTGATCATATCTTCGATGCTGTCTGGAGGAACTTCTTCCCGACCAACCTTGTGGGTCTGCCAAGCCTTGCCCTGCCATGCGGGCTTTCGGATGTCGGAACCCCTATCGGCTTGCAATTGATTGCCCAGCCTCTGTGTGAGCGTGATCTTCTGGCGGCCGGAACAGCGCTGACCCGCGAGTTTTCTTGGCAGTTTCGCGCGCCCGGTATGTAGGGCAGCAACGAACGCTGCCACCACAGAAATACCATTCGCTAGCAGGTGACTGCGTCATATGGGCGCGTGGTTTGTGCTAGGTGAAACTGGTTTGACCCGCGCCGCAACGATGGCGTGAGGTTGAAGGTCGACGAGGATCTTCTACCGACCGACTGTTAAGCTGGCGGGAAAAGAACTGTCTCGAACTTGCGGCCGGCAAGACGGCCGTCTGTTGCCCACCGGCTGTCGCTTCAGTTCTTACATCATGGGCATCGTCAATGCCTTAATATCACTACAAACCCGAGGTCATGCCGCAACGGGGTGCGGAGCATGCCACTGGCGCACCTGCTGACTTGCGCCAGTACGGAAACGCCTTCCGATAATAAATTCACCGATTTACCGCACGGAATGAAATTATCGCTATTCAAGAACTCACGTAACTTGCGGGCTTGCCGTGTGCGAAGGAGTTCCGCAAAAACCCCTGCACAGA
>DFBR01000211.1:3455-5839 GCA_002367375.1 Erythrobacter sp. UBA3075
TATGGCGTGGGCGCAAGACGCTCAGGCGCCCGGTGAGCCTGAAGAGGCTAGCGCTGCAGAGCAGAGTGCGCCGACAAGCGCCGAGGATTCCGACGGGATGATCGTCGTCACTGCGACACGGCGCGCGGGTACGACTTTTGACATTCCCGCTGCCGTTTCGGCCGTCGGGGAGGAGGCTATCGAATTTCGCGGTGTCAGCCAGACATCGGACCTTGTCGGCATGGTGCCGAGTTTGCAGATATCTGAACAAACCGGAGCTGCTCTCGTAACAATCCGCGGTATTGGACTGATTGTTGACACTGGTTACGCTGAGCCCGCCGTCGCCGTTTATTCGGGCGGGATATACCAGCCGCGCACCGGATCGGGCATGTTGAATTCCCTCGACCTTGAGCGCATCGAAGTGCTGCGTGGGCCGCAGGGAACGCTCTACGGTCGCAATGCTACGGGCGGGGTCATCAATTTCATCCCCTCGGCTCCCACGGATTATTTTGAGGGAGAGGTAGCTGTCGGCGGAGGATCGCTCGATTCGTTCAATGGCCGAATGATGCTCTCAGGGCCGCTCAGCGATGGTGTGCAGGTTCGTGTCGCTGCGACCGGGAATCAGCGTGATGGATTCATTCGCAATCTTACCACGGGCAATATCGTTGGCGATCAATCACAGTGGGGTGGGCGGGCTTCGGTGCGCTTTCTTCCGACTGACAATCTGACCATTGACGTTATCGGCCAGTTCCAGCGGGCTAGTACGGCGCCAATTAGTGTACTGGTGACCCCGCCGACTGCATTTGATCAGTCACTTCTCGAAGCAACAACGGGTGAGCCGGTCCTCTTCACGCTCGAGCGGGATGCGCATTACGAGGAATCCGACGTCGAGAATGGGCGGCTCCAGGACTGGAGTGTCTCGACCCAGTTCCTGCTTGAGCTCGATGATATCGATGTGAAGCTACTGCTTGGCTATATCGAAGGGATTAACCGTTTTGACGTTCCGCAAGATGCGCTCAGCACGCCGTTCATCGAGATTGCGCGCGATGATCTTTCGCAAGCCTATTCAGCCGAACTGAACGTTTCCGGGAGCACTGGCAGTCTTGAGTGGATCGTAGGGGCTTATGCGTTCAAGGAAGATTATGATGCCAATCTGAATTTCCGTTTTCCGAGTACCGAATTGATCCCGACCCTGCCGGGTCTGGTGATCTTCAGTAACGGTGTTGAAGAGAATAAGAATCTCGGCCTTTTCGGTGATGTAACCTTTCACGTAACCGACAGTTTACAGGCATACGCCGGACTTCGATATGGCCGCGATGAAAAGTCGATGACACAGAATAACCTTGCAATTCTCGGTCCTCCTCCGGGAATTGCTACTGTGGATGGCTGCACCTTCGCAAATCCTGAAACGAGAAGCTTCTCAAGAAGCTGGGACAACTTTTCGCCGCGTGTCGGATTTCAGTATACCGCTAGCCCAAATGTTAATTTCTACGGCCAATTCCAGGTTGGCAGTAAGTCGGGTGGTTGGAACTTTACCCAGCCGTGCGGTAATCCGTTTGAACAGGAAGAAGTCAATGCGTACGAAGCTGGCGTAAAGACGCAGCTTGGCCGTGGATCGTCGCTCAATATCACTGGCTTTTACTATGATTACAGCAACTTGCAGGTGTTCACCTCCCGCGTGTCGACCGCATTCGTGGTCAATGCTCCTGAAGCGCGCGTCTTTGGTGCGGAGTTGGAGGGCCGCGTTGAGATCGTTCCCGGATTGAGCGTTGATGCGACGGCAACATTCCTTCACGCGCGTTATAGTGAGTTCGTAGATACCGACATTGTAACGGGCATCACCTACGATCTTGATGGTGAGCCGCTCTCGCGCGCACCCGATTTTACGATGAACCTGGGTGTCCAATACGACACCTCGATTGATCTCGGCCTCTTTTCATCCATGATGGTCCGCGCCGAGACATTCCATACCTCGGAGGTCGCTTACCGGCCATACGCGCCGGAAGACCGGGAAGACGGGTATTGGCTGTTCAACGCTTTCCTCCAGTTTGACAGTCCGGCCGATGACTATTCGCTCAGACTGTTTGCGCGAAACATTGGTGACGAACAATATCTGACCCAGATTTTTGGGGGCGGTGTCGCCACCGCTGGATATCGCAAAGCGACGGTTGGCCTGCCACGGACGATCGGCGGTGAAGTGATCTTCAGTTTCTGATGAGAAAATAAGAAACTTGGCTGAGAAAATAAAGGAGACGTTCGATGACTGACCTTGCTGCATTGGAAAAAAGAATTCGCCGAATTGAAGATTTGGAGGAGATCAAGAGGCTTCGTGCCCATTTGGCGCGCGGAGCGGATGATGACCATAACCTCGATACGATCATGCCGTTGTTCCATGAGGATGCATC
>DFBR01000211.1:5975-7158 GCA_002367375.1 Erythrobacter sp. UBA3075
TGGGTTTCTCCGCTCATCGAGTTTGATGAAACCGATGAGAACAAGGCGAAAGGGACGTGGTATTATTGGGGCGCCTATAACATGCGCAACCCCGAAACCGAGGAGTTGGAAGGCCAGAACGCAGGTGCGGTCTTCTATGACGAATATATCCGTCAGGATGGCAAATGGCTGTTCAGGAAATTTTCGGTTCAGCTGGAAACATTCGCCCGTATCGATCCGACGGGCGCGCTCTATCCAGTGCTTCAGGCGCAAACTGACTAATCGGGCAGGCCGCTATCAGCGTCATCATGATTTGGCTGTCTGGGTTCGGAAATTTTCCGAACCCAGACGGCGGTGGCGCAGGGGGCAGCTATTTCTTCGGCCACATTGGCTGTGTCGCAGAACTAATTCTCTTCACTTGACGTAACCGTGAGAAAACCAATGCCGACGAAACTCGATAACAAATTTGCAGACAGCCTTTGGCGACCGATGACCCAACATGCCGTTCCGCCAAAAGCGGCATTCAAACAGTTTGTTCGCGGTGAGGGTTGCTACCTTTACGACGAAGCCGGCGAACGGCATCTTGATGCATTAGCCGGGCTGTATTGCGTCAATGTTGGATATGGGCGCGAAGAGATCGCTACTGCTGCCGGTGAGGCAATGCTAGAGCTCGCCTATCTGGCCCCGAGCATGGCCTGCGACGGTGCGATCGAACTGGCCGACAAACTGGCTGAGATGATCGGGGCCCCGGGCCAGGTCTATTTCTCAAGCAGCGGTTCAGAAGCAAATGAAACGGCCTTTAAGATCGCGCGCCAGCTCCATGCCCAGAATGAAGGCGGTGCCCGCAGGTACAAGATTATAGCCCGGTATCGGGGCTATCACGGCAACACATTGGGCGCGCTTTCGGCAACCGGGCAAAGCCAACGGAAAGCGATCTACGAGCCATTGGCGCCAGGCTTTCTTCATACGATGCCGCCATATCCCTATCGATCTGCATGGGGCGATGATGCCACAGCCGAAGGGGCGTTTGCAGCTTCGCAGCTTGAAGAAATGATCATCCATGAAGGTGCTGAAACCGTTGCGGCGGTTATCATGGAGCCGATAATTTCGGGCGGAGGAATTATCATCCCGCCGGACAATTATCTCGGCTTAGTGCGGGATATTTGTGATCGTCACGGTGTGCTGCTGATTTTCGACGAAGTTG
>DFBR01000032.1 GCA_002367375.1 Erythrobacter sp. UBA3075
CAGCGGCACATGGGAAATACGCGATGGCGCAGCCGTGCGGACCACCACTCCACCGCCCGTCGCGCCAGTCTTTGAACAGGCCGAACCTGATACGGCAGAGGACGCGCCCTTCCTGCAAGTAAGCTGGCCCAATGGGCGGGGCATTCCCGGCGTAAATTTCGTGCTGCAATGCGGTGATGGTAAGCAAATCAGCCATTATACCCAGTCAGATGGATGGGACCTGGTCCCCGGCGAATGTGACGAACCGCTCTCCATTAGCCTGACCGAAAGCATCCACGACATCGGCCCCGCCTATTTCGACATCGCGGGGCAGACGGGCGGATTGCGCTTCACGCTGGTGGCCAATGATTTCGGCGTCGAAGACCTGACCGGCGCGTCAGTTTTACCGACTGAAGACGGCGTATTGTTGCAATTGCGCGGCGATCTTGTCGAAATGGTCCGGGTTGAGCGCGACTAGCCCGCACACCCAACACAGCGCGCCAAACTTGGATCACCCTGCAACCGGCCCTCGGCGATCTCTTCGCCGCAGCCTGCGCAATAGCCCCATTCGCCCTCGTCCAGCCGCCCTAGCGCCGCCCTGATCCGTGCGCGTTCGGCGTTGCGGCGGCGTTCTTCGGCTTGCGCCATCGCCTGTTGCTGGATCGCGTCCATGCGCGACAAACGCCCGACGCTGTCCTGTTGTAGCATGACCGGTTCGCGCGCTTCGTCGCTCAAGGCGTCAAGCTGGTCGAGCTCCTTCAAACGTGCGGCAAGCGCGGTGCGGGCTTCATCTTGAGTCATACTGCGCGCAGCTTTCCTACATCAGGCCGTTTTGTCAAAGCGGAGGCGATGACCATGCGTGACCTTTTGTTTTTTCTGCAAAATATCGTCGCCATGCCACAGGTAGGAAACTTTGCTTCTGGACAGTGCTCCATGTGCTCCACATTAGCCTCACAAACGCCAGTCGATGCCCCCACGGCCATGCTCTTCCAAGAAGGCATTGGCGCGGCTGAAGGGTTTCGAGCCGAAAAAGCCGCGATAGGCGGACAGCGGGCTGGGGTGCGGGCTTTTGATAAGCAGGTGCGGGCCATCTTCGCGCAAGGCGGCTATGCGCTTCGCCTTGCCTTGCGCATGGCTGCCCCACAGGATGAACACGCTCGGCTCCTCGCGCTGCGCCACCGCCGCCACGCAGGCATCGGTAATCGCGTCCCAGCCGCGTCCGGCATGGCTGCCCGCCTGCCCCTGCTCCACCGTCAGCGTGTTGTTGAGCAGCAGCACGCCCTGCCGCGCCCAGCTTTCCAGATTGCCGTGATCGGGCCGTGGCAGACCCAAATCGCTCTCCAACTCCTTGAAGATATTGGCGAGCGATGGCGGCACCTTCACCCCTTCCGGCACCGCAAAGGCCAACCCATGCGCTTGGCCGGGGCCGTGATAGGGGTCCTGCCCAAGGATCACGACTTTCACGCTTTCGAGCGGCGTCAGATCAAGCGCTTTGAGCCGCGTACCGCGCGGCGGATAGACTTGCTTGCCCGCATCCTCTTCCGCGCGCAGCCAGCCGCCAAGCTGCCGTGCTTCGGGCGTCGACAATGCGGGTTCCATCGCGGGTCGCCAGCTATCGGGAATAATCTCGTTCACGGGACATGGCTTAGGGCGAGCAAAGACCGTCGCAAAGCCGCCCTTCCCTCCAATCCCCAATCCGCCTAAGGGCATTGGCACAATGGCTGTACATTATCACGAAGAAGACCTTCCCGAAGGCGTGCTCGCTGATGGCCCCGTGGCTGTCGATACCGAAACCATGGGTCTCATCACCCCGCGTGACAGGCTGTGCGTCGTCCAGATCAGCGATGGCAATGGCGATGAGCATCTGGTGCGCTTTGCCAATGGCAGCGCCTATGATGCGCCCGTCTTGAAAGCGGTTCTGGCGGACCGCTCGCGGGTGAAAATCTATCACTTCGCGCGGTTCGACCTTGCCGCGATCGAGCATTATCTGGGTGTTGAAGCTGGCCCGGTGTTCTGCACCAAGATCGCCAGCAAGATGACGCGCACCTATACCGACCGCCACGGATTGAAGATGATCGTGTCGGAATTGCTGGGTGAGGATATTTCCAAGCAGCAGCAATCGTCTGATTGGGGCGCGCCCGAACTCAACGATGCGCAGCGTGAATATGCCGCATCCGATGTGCGTTACCTGCACCGTTTGCGCGATGTGCTGACAGAGCGGCTGGAGCGCGAAGGACGGCTGGAACTGGCGCAGGCATGTTATGATTTTCTGCCCACACGGGCGCGGCTCGATATCGCCGGTTGGGCCGATAGCGACATCTTCAGCCATATGTGAGGCTCCACTTGGCAATTTCAGGCGTTAGTTAGGCATTATGACACTCGCTGCCGATCAGATGCGCACCAAGCGCCAGGCATTTGCCGCACCGGGCAGCGCGCTCGACAAGATTGTGCGCGCGCTGGCAGTCGGCCTGCCCGCACTGGTGGGCGTGATCGCGGCGCTGATGATTATCACGCCGCTTTCCCCGCGCGGTGAAGTCAGCTTCCTGCTTGATCGCAACAAGGTGGCGATTGCGGAAGATCGGCTGCGCGTGGACGATGCGATGTACCGCGGGCAGGACAGCAACGGGCGGCCCTTCTCGCTGATGGCAGGCTCTGCTGTGCAAAGCAGCAATGCAGTGCCGGTGTTGGCGATGGAAGATCTGGTGGCGCGGATTGTGCTGCCCGACGGCCCGGCAGTGCTGTCCGCATCGGCGGGGGAATATGATCTGGATGAGGGTCAGGTTGCCATTCCCGGCATCGTCCAGTTCAGCGCGGCCGACGGATATGAAATCGCCGCCAACAATGTAACGATCGATCTCGCCAGCCGCAGTCTTCTGGCCGATGGCCGGGTTGGCGGCGTAATCCCGGCGGGGCGGTTTGAAGCCGATTCCATGCGCGCCGATCTGGCCGAGCGCACCATTTCCCTATCAGGCAATGCACGTTTGGTGATGGTGCCAGGGCAGCTACGCCTGCCACGCGGCATGGATATGAGCGATTTTGAATGAGGCGGCATGACATGACTAAACAGGCAATGCAGCAAAACGGCACCAAGCGAATGTCCGTTCGCAAACTCGCCATGCGCGGGCTTTTCGGCGGGCTGCTCGCGGGCGCGATTACCGCGGCGGGCTTTGGCTCTGTCGCAGGCGCGCAGAACATTGCCGGGTTCAATTCAAACCAGCCAGTTTCGTTCGAAGCTGATCGGATCGAATTGCAGGATCGGCAGAACCGAGTGGTGCTGTCGGGCGATGTGGTGATCCGGCAAGGTGATTTGCGTCTGACTGCCCAGCGCACGACTGTCGCCTATACAGATACGGGTAGCCTGACCATCCAGCGCATCGATGCCAGCGGCGGCGTGGTCGTTAATCGCGGGCAGGAGCGTGCGCGCGGCGATGTGGCCGTGTATGATTTCAACCGCCGGGTGATCATCATGTCGGGCGGTGTTGCGATCAATCGTGGCAGCGACCGGCTCGAAGGCGGGCGACTGGTGATTGATCTCAACTCCGGCATCAGCAGCGTCGACGGCGCGGGCTCGCGGCCTGCCGATGGCCAGAATGCCGGGCGCGTGTCGGGGACTTTCGCGGTGCCCGAAAGCGACTAGGACGCGCAGATTTCCTTGAGGCGGGCCGCGGCAAGCGCCTCGCCATCCCGCTCATATCGCTGGATCACCCGCTCGATCCGATGGCAATCGAAGACGGCACCTTGCTCTGCTGCGAGCGCCAGAGTGGCCGAGAAGTCCTGTGGAGGCACAACGCCAGCCAGCGGTTGCACTGCATTCTCCTGCCAATGGCCTGGTGCGGCGAAACGCTTGGCAAGCGCCGCCTGCCCTGCCGACGTCGCCAGCAACCGGGTCGCCAGATCAAGCGCCGCATCGCGCTGCGATCCGGTGGCAAACAGCGCGCTGATGCGCTGCGCGGCGATGTCGTGATTGCCTTGCGCAAGCGCTGCCTCGGCCACCGCCTGCTGAATTATCGGCGCACGCCAGCCCCGCGTGCTGGCCGCTTCGATCGCCGCAATGGACTGATCGGTGCGCTCATTCATCGCAGCGGCCACCGCCAGCAGTTCGAGGTTCTCTGCGGGCAAAGGGCGCGCCGCGACAAGCGCTTCTGCCTCAGCGAGCGCACGTTCGGGCTGCTGCGCCGCAATGGCCTGGAGCGTACGCTGCTCAGCCGCGAAACCGGAAAATGCGGGCGGGACAAACGGTGCAAGATGTGGTTCGAAACGCGAAGAGCGGTCGAGCTGCGCAAAGCTGGCGACGACAGCAACCACGGCCAGCACGGCCCACCAGGCGAGCCGCGCGATCATTGCTCGGCCTCACAGTCGCGTACCAGCATCACTATGAGCAGCGCAGCAAAACAGAGCAGCGTCTGATTGCGCAGCGGGTAGTCCAGCAGCGATTGCAATGCGATGCAGGCGATGCCCCCGCCCGCCGCCAGCGGCATCCAAACATCCGCTGAGGTTCGGCGTGGAATGGCCGCGATGAGGCACCAGACAAGCCAGCCACCTGCGATCAGGAGCGACACGATTCCGCCTTCGATAGCAATCTCCAGCCAATCGCTATGCGCCCGTCCGGCCTTGCGCAGCGAAACATGTTCGAGGGATTCGTGCAGTTGGAAGACCTCGTCAAACGTCCCCATCCCGCTGCCCACCGGCCAATATTGTCCCACTGCATAGGCGCTGTCTTCCCACATCTCAGGACGGTCGGCTGCACCAGATGAGAACCGTTCCACGCTGTCGGCAACACGCCCGCCTGACAGATAGGACGCGCCCAGCACGCCGCCCAATGCAGCAACAGCAAGCAAACCTGCGACCACGATGCCCTTGTTCGATACGCCGCCGCCACTTCGGCCACGCCAAAGGCCCGAACCTAATCGCACCAGCCACAGAACCGCTGGCACTGCCAGCAAGGCCATGCCCGAGCGCGATTGGGTGAGGATCACAACCAGCAGAAACAGAACGGTAGCTGCACCCGCCAACCACAGCATAATCGAGGAGCGGGGCATGCGTAATGCCACCAGCATCGTCAATGCCAGCACGAAAAGCAGCGCCGTCGAATTGCGATTGGTGAAGGTTGCATAGAATGCATCGGCGGTCGTGCGCTCGGCATATAGCAGGCCAGCCGTATTGGCTGAACTGAACTGCACGATTCCCAGCGCGAATGCAGCAAGGCAGGCCCACAAAGCTACCCGAACCAGCGCGCGCTTATCGTCATGCGGCAGAAGGCTTCCGATCACGATAATGGTGGCGGGGGCCAGCGTACCACAGAAGGCGACCAGCGTGCGCGCGGGATCGACACTTGCCGGGAACCAGCTGCGCGTGTCCGCCCCGGCAATGTCCAGACTTGCCGCCGCCAGTTCGCGTCCGGGAAGCGACTGCCAGATAGCGGGGGGTAGCGGGACGAGCTGGACCAGCGGCAATGCCATGCTCGCGCCAACAAGCACGCGCAAAGCAGGCGGTGCCTCGCGCACAAACCGTACAACCAAGCCGCGATGCAAAGCGAGAATAGACAGCGCGCACAGCTGGATTGCCAGATTGCGCAGGCCATAGGCCAAGCCGCCGCCGCCAAGAAACAGCGCGACGACAATCAGTATTTGCAGATGGAAAAGCGGAGTAGCAAAGCGCCCCGCAAGATGATCCGCCGGTTGCGAAGAAGCGGCGTGCGCCTCTGCTGCGTTAGCCACCCGTACCCGGCGAGGCGTCATTGCCTTCCGAGGCGTCGCCAGCGATCACGAAGATGAGCCCCGCGCCAATCAGAAGAGCGCCGAGGAGGAGGAACAGGCCGCCATCATCGTCATCGTCGTCGTCATTGGATAGCAAGGATGCATTCGACACAGCAGCCGGTGCGCGATCAATCATGATGCCGGCGTCCATGGCGCGGGTATTGGCCTGCGCCGCGATGGGCGCAAAAACCAAGCCGACAGCGGCAATAGATGCGAGGAAATTCTTGATCATGTCAAACCTCTTACGAAGCGCCCGAAGCGTTCCAATTCGTGAATTTGTCTGTCAATTATCGCAATGCAACATGGATGGCAACGCAGAATAGGTAAAAATGCTTAACACCTCTTCACGAAATCAGATTTTCCCGCTGCTTTCATCCGGCTCGATCTCACCATAAAGGGCTGTAAACTGCCCCGGATCACCGCCGGTCACTGCAATGTCATCAACCATCAGCAGGGCGTGAGGCTGGAAATTACCCGCTTCCACATTTTCGGCCGCAAGAACGATCCGACTGGCGATCCGGTGGTTCAGCAGCAATTCTTGCCCGGCCAGTGCCTGCACCAGGCAATCGGAGCGAAAGGGGCAAAGCCGAGCAATCCGCGGGACGACGCGCCGCATTTGCTCGACAAACGCCTGCCCCTTCTTGTCCAGCCGGTCAGGCGCCAGCCCGTCACGCGCGGCCTGATCGTTCGCCTCGCCAATATCTCGCGGCAGCAAGGTGCGCAGGCGCCACCGCGCCGCACAGAGCGCACGAAAAGTGCCAAGCGAGGCCAGCGCATACCAGCCGAAATTGCGGCCATGCCAGACGGGCCTGTTGGCATCAGGCAATGATATGGTCCAGCGAGACATGCACCGGAAATGACAGTTTGCGCCCTTGACGCCAAGCGCGAATTGCGCGGTAGCATCTGGCTTGCGCAATTACACCGGGTCAGGGCAAATGCCCTGATATTGGGACAAAGGGTTGATTTTCATGAGCGGTATTGCCGCCATTCTCCATACAAACGGCCGCCCCGTCGCAATGGGCCAGATCGAAAAGATGATGGCAGCGATGGCATATCGCGGGCAAGATGGGTCGGGCAGCTGGCACGATGGTGCCGTAGCGCTCGGCCATTGCGCTTTCCACACCTGCGCTGAGGATGCGGACGCCGTGCAACCGCTCGCCAGCGAGGATGGCGGGCAGGTGCTGGTGATGGACGGTTATCTGGTCAATTACGCCGACTTGCGGGCAGACCTGCGCCAAAGAGGCGCGGCACTGCGCAATAGCTCCGATGCCGAACTTGTGCTCCACGCCTACCGGCTTTGGGGCCACAATTGCCTCGATCACATCGACGGTGAATTCGCTTTCGTAATCTACGATGCGTTGAGGCGCGAAGTCTTCGCTGGCTGCGATCACACCGGGCTGCGCCAGTTACACTATCACTGGGACGGCACAACGCTGCTTGCCGCCACCGATATTGCTGGCGTTCTGGCTGCCCTGCCCGAAGCGCCGCCCGCAAACCTGCCATACTGCGCCGAGCATATCGCCAATGGCTGGTTCACCGATAATGAGACGCCGTGGCAAGGAATCATGCGCCTTCCCAAGGCGCATTGCCTGAGTATTGGCCTGCATCCGGGTACTGGCGATCCGCAAGTGCGCGAATATTGGCAATTGCCGACCCAAGTCACGATCCGTCACAAAAGCGATGCGGATTATGTCGATCACTACCGCACGGTGTTTACCGAATGTGTCGCCGCCAGCGCCCGCACCCACGCACCGCTGGCCTGCGACGTCAGCGGCGGTCTCGATTCATCAGCGATTTTCTGTGTGGCTGACGCGATGGACAAGGCTGGCGAATTGCCTGCGCCGGGGCTGCTTGGCTTCACCCTGTCCGCACCTGCGGGCACATCGGCGGACGAGCGCGAATATGTTGATGCAGTGGCGCGCAAGACCGGGCGCGAAATCGAAGCAGTCGGCCTGTTTTGTCCGGATTTGGACTGGTTTGCCCAGCAGGGGGAGCGTGACGGCCGTCTGCCTTTTCTGCCCAACACCATCATGCTCCGAGAAATTGCGGCCACCGCCGCGGCAAAAGGGTGCCGCGTAAATTTGGACGGGCAAGGCGGCGACCAGTGGCTCGATGGCCACCCCCACCACATTCGGCAAGCTCTTCGCATGCGCGACTGGAGTGCCCTGCGGCAGAATTTGCGTGCCGATTGGCAGGGAATGGGTGCTGGGTGGACAATTGGGCAGCTACTCCGTCAAAGCGTGGTCTCGCTCCTCCCTGGCAGCATTCGCGACATGCTGATGAAAGCGCTGAACCGCGATGATCCCATGACCAGTGGTGTCGACATCGGCCCGCTGACCCCGGCAATGCAGATAGCGCTGGAAGAGCGAAAGCGCTCCTTTGACGATAGATTAGCCCATTTTTCACCTGACGACCGACGCAAACAGGCCAAGCTTTGCTTTCCGTTTACATTGCTTGCCAATGACATGCTGAACCTGCAGACCTCTCAAGTGGGTATCGAGAACAGGCACCCCATGTTGTCGCGAAAATTTATAGAATTCAGCGCATCCACGCCGGAGCATATCCGCTGGCGAGGTGGCACAACCAAATTCGTCCACAGAAAAGCGATGGAGGGCATTTTGCCCGCCGAGATCATAAACAGAAACAGTAAAGCGCATTTCAATCAGACATTCACTCCACATCTGTCCGAGATGCAGGCGTTTTGTATAGAACGCGCAGGTGCCGCCGAATTCCAAAAGCTGGTCTTGCCGGAGGTATTGGCCGAAGAATTTACAACTGCACTTAACCTTCCATTTGACCGCATTGGTATATGGACGTTATGGGGCTGTTACGCAGTTGCAGCATTCCTTGAATTGCAAAAGCCTGAAAGTTAAGAGGATCGCACAATGAAGAAGATCGAAAAGACCGGAAAAACCGCTTACGAGCGCCCGCAGCTCAAGGTGTTCGGTTCGGTTCGCAATCTCACCGGCGGAAGCATTGGCGATGTCGGCGATGCTGCCGGGATGAACATGGTGATGTCCGATCCACGCGCGAAGGAAAACATCCGCCAAGTCGGCACGCACCCTGCAGGCTTCGGGCTTTATACCTTCGACTACAAGGCTGAGTTCCAGAACACGCATGGTGCGACGCGCCAGTTCGGCGTGATGGCTGACGAGGTTGAGGCAATCATCCCTGCTGCCGTGGCGCGCGATGCGTCCGGCTATGCCCGCGTAGATTACGCAGCGCTGGGGATTGCCCAGGCCTGACCTGATGGCGGGCGCCCCGCGCGCCTGCTAGGGACCGCTTAGCCATGCCAAGCGTCCTCGAAGAACATTTCGAATATCTTGCCCTGAAGGGCCGTTACGAGCTGTATGCCCGGGCGATCAAACAGGCTGTCAAACCTGGCGATAGCGTGGCCGATCTGGGCTGCGGCGTTGGCGTGCTGGGCATACAGGCTCTGAACGCCGGAGCGGCCCACGTCTTCGGGATCGATCGAAGTGACGCGATCGAAATTGCCCGCGAAACCGTGCGCCGGGAAGGGCTTTCCGATCAATATACCTGCATGAAGACAAGTACGTTTCGCGCCGAGCTGCCGCAGCGCGCCGATGTGCTCATCTGCGACCACGTAGGTTTTTTCGGCATCGATTACGGCATCATTGCAATGATGGAAGATGCGCGCCGCCGACTGCTCAAGCCGGGCGGAAAATTCATCCCAAGACAAATTGCCTTGCAGGTGGCAGGCGTTTCGTCGGATGCCTGTCATGCGCTTGCAACTGCATGGTCGCAGCAGCCCATCCCGCCCGAATATGCGTGGCTGAATGACTATTCCGCGAACACCAAACACGCGGTAGACCTCACGTCAGGCGATCTGTGCAGCGAAGGCGCGGCACTGGGCATTGTCCGGCTCGGCGAGGACAGCCCCGATAGTTTTGAATTCTCCGCACAGATCGAAATTGCCCGCGATTGTCAGCTTCACGGGCTTGCCGGGTGGTTCGATTGCGAGCTGGCCGATGATGTCTGGATGAACAATTCCCCCGTGGCCGATGATGCCATCGGCAGGTCGCAAGCCTTCTTCCCCTTGGCAGAACCAGTCAAAGTTGCGGCAGGCGACACTATCAGCGCCACCCTGCGCATTCGCCATGACCGTTCGATCATTAGCTGGACTGTCGATTTCCCCGGCGAGCTGCCGCGCCAGTCGATGACGACATGGAAGAGCACCATTTTGACGCAGGCCGATCTGGCAGTGCAGACGGGCGGACCGCTGTCTCCCAACCAATTGGGGCGCGCCCGGGCGGCCTTGCACGGCCTGCTCGACGGCACTCGCAGCGCGCAACAGATTGAGGATGCGTTGCGCACCGTTTTGCCGCCACTGTTCCCCTCTGACGAGGAGTTGCACCGCTTCGTGAACACAGAGCTGAGCGTAACCAGCGCGTGAGCCACGAACCCGCCTTCCAAATTCATGGGGAGCGCGAACAGGCCGGTCTGCCAGCCGCTCCCTATGATCGTTGGGTTTCACCCGATGGCGAGACAACGGCAGAGTTTCACCGCAACAATCGCGGCTATCTGATACGCTTCCCCGAGCAGGCCGATTTCGCTATTTCCGCTGACCTGCAAAGCGTCGCCTGCCACCCCGCGCCGGATATGGAGGCTGACGCCATCCGCACGCTCTTTGCCAATTCCGTTCGACCGGTGATCGGCAATCATACCGGAGAACTGAACCTGCACGGCAGCGCGGTTGTGATTGATGGCAGGGCGCTGGCCCTCATGGGCCTGTCTCGCCGCGGTAAGACCACGCTGGCGGGCGCTTTTGCGAAGGCAGGACACCCATTCCTGACCGAGGACGTCCTTGCGCTGGGCCAGCAGGATGGAAGTTTCACTGTCGCGCCGCAGCGTCCGATCCTCCGTCTGTTCGGCGACAGCGCAGCGTTTCTGCTCGGCGATGAGCCGGGCGAGCACTGTCCCGACACGAAAAGCGAATTTGCAGCAAGCGCAGCTCTCCCGGCTGCCGACTGCGCCGCGCCGCTTGGCGCGATCTGCATCCTTGGTCCCGGCGAAGCGGACAGTGTCTCACTCACCCAGCTGGGCCAGGCCGCCGCGCTCTCAGAAATCCTGCGGCACGGCTTCCTCCTCGATGTCGAGGACAAGCCGCGCCTCCACGCTCATTTCGCGCGCGTGGCCCAGCTTGCCAGCAGCGTGCCGTGCTTATCGCTTGACTACCGGCGTGAATTTTCAGAGCTGCCGCAGGTAATCCGCGCGGTCCGAAGTCATATGGAAGAGAATTGATGCAACCCGAAGAAATGATTGCGGCCTCCGCCAATGCCGTCGCACGCGAAGTGGGCGGCGAGACCGTGCTGCTTGATCTCGACAGTGGCACCTATTTCGGCCTCAATGCGGTGGGCGGCTTCATCTGGTCATTGATCGAGAAAGAACCGCGCAGTCTTGCGGCGCTGGCCGACGCGGTTGCGGCTGATTTTGATGTCACCCATGATGAGGCCCTGCGCGATGTCACGGCTCTGGCGCAAGCCTTTGCCGAACACGAACTGCTCAAGGGCAGTTGAGCTTGAGCAAGGTCGGCTAGCGGTTGGCTGTCTGGCGCATCCACCGAACCGGCCCGGCGGCTATGCGCAGCAATTGCAGCGTCCACACAGGCCAGCTCGCTTTGTCAGGAAATCGTTCGCGCAGCCGTTCTTCCGGCGGCAGCATATGCCAGCGAAGCAGAGAAAATTTTTCCGCTGCGCCATTCGCTGCACGCACATCTTGTCGCAGGCGGAACCCGAAGTCAGGTTCGGCAATATAGCGCGCAAGCCATGTATTGCCGGGCGCAGCGCGAAGTTGTGCCATGAACTCGGCAGGCATCTGCGTGCCCAATCGCCGCTCCGCTTCCGATAGCGCGCGCAAAAGCACCGGCGCAGCGCCAGATCGGACAGCGCCTTCGGTCACTGCCTCCCATTCTGACGCGCTCAGAATTTGGGCAAGAAGATGGATATCAAAAGCCCAGCCGAGCCGCCTTGCGCCTTGCACAAATTTGCCTTCAGCCACCAGGCCATTGCTTTCATGCCATGCCTGATTGAGCGTCAGGTGGAGCAGGAGGTCGCCATTGCCGATCCCCCTTGCATGGCTGCTCAGCATTGGCAGAGTTACGGCATCTGCAAAAAAATTTGCCGAGAATAGCGCCGCCAATGCGGGGGAGTTGGACATTCTCCAATGCAGGTCGATTTCGTGCCGCATGCCAAATTCAGGCGCGCTTACCCATGTCTCCTGATAAAGGCCGTCACGGTGGCTGGGCATATGGGTGAAACCGAGTTTTCGCAGGACTTGGCCAGCCGCCAGCCGCTGATCTTCGCGCACCAGCACATCAGTATCACCGCGCGCCCTGTCTGCCGCATCATCATATAACGAATAGGCAAGGCGCGCTCCCTTGAGCAACAAGTGCTCTACTCCCGCATCCGCCAGTGCATCGACCATGCCTTGCAGAACCGGCCGCCGCGAAGCTTCCGTAATGGCTTGTCGCTGCGCCTCGGTCTCGATCACGCTG
>DFBR01000150.1 GCA_002367375.1 Erythrobacter sp. UBA3075
CGACCGCCACGCCGACCACGGCGAGGTTTTTTCTCGGCAGCGTCATCTTCGGAAGTTTCTTCCGGCGAACTGTCGCTGTCTTCCGAGGCTTCATCACCTTCTTCGGACGAATTTTCATCCTGCTGACGATTCTTGTTGCGGCCGCGACCACCACGACGGCGACGACGGCGCTTTTTCGGCTGACCATCTTCATCACTGTCGTCGGTGCCATCCGTAGCGTCTGCATCGTCAACAGCGTCGTCATCTTCCTCGTCATCGACGATTGGATCGAACTTGGGCGCTTCAGTTGGTTTGGGGCCAGCCGAGCCGACGCGCATCTTCGCGCCTTCGTCTTCGCCTTCCGGCTTAACTTCCACGGCAACGCCATAGCGGTTTTCAATCTCTGCGAGATCTGAGCGTTTCGCATTGAGCAGATACACTGCCGCCTCGGTCGAAGCGTGCAGGGTGATGATCGTGCCTTTGCCCTTGGCGGCTTCATCCTCGATCACGCGCAGAGCGGAGAGACCGGCGGAAGATGCGGTGCGGACAAGGCCGGTGCCATCGCAATGCGGACATTCGCGAGTCGATGCTTCAAGAACGCCGGTGCGCAGTCGCTGGCGGCTCATTTCCATCAGGCCAAAGCCTGAAATGCGGCCCACCTGAATTCGCGCGCGATCGTTCTTGAGCGCATCCTTCATGGCGCGTTCGACTTTACGGACGTTGGAATTGTGATCCATGTCGATGAAATCGATCACGACGAGACCGGCCATGTCGCGCAGGCGCAACTGGCGTGCGATCTCCCTAGCGGCTTCGAGATTTGTGTGAAGCGCAGTCTGTTCGATCCCGTGCTCCTTGGTCGAACGGCCAGAGTTGATGTCGATAGAGACCAACGCCTCGGTCGGGTTGATTACAAGATATCCGCCCGATTTGAGCTGCACGACCGGCTCATACATGGCCGATAGCTGATCTTCTGCGCCGTAGCGCTGGAACAGCGGCACAGCGTCATTATACGCCTTCACCCGCCGGGCATGGCTGGGCATGAGTAATTTCATGAATTGCTTGGCAGCCTTGTAGCCCGCTTCGCCTTCAACGATGACTTCTTCGATTTCGCGATTGTAGATGTCGCGGATGGCGCGTTTGATCAGGTCCGAATCCGAATGGATCAAAGAGGGCGCGCTGGAGCCCATCGTGCGTTCTCGAATCCCGTCCCAAAGGCGGGCGAGATAGTCGAAGTCGCGTTTGATTTCAGGCTTGGTGCGCGAAAGGCCAGCTGTGCGCACAATCAGGCCCATGCTCTTGGGCAGGCTGAGATCGCTGACGATGCTCTTCAAACGCTTGCGGTCGGCGCCGCTGGAAATCTTGCGTGAAATCCCGCCACCATGGCTGGAATTTGGCATGAGCACGCAATAGCGGCCTGCAAGGCTGAGGTAAGAGGTGAGGGCGGCACCCTTGTTGCCGCGCTCTTCCTTTACGACCTGGACGAGCAGAACCTGGCGGCGCTGGATAACGTCCTGAATCTTGTAACGGCGACGTAGCGCCTGACGCTTGGCGCGGGCTTCGTCGATTTCCTTGGCGCGGCTTCCACCACTGCGGTTCGAACCTTGGCGACCCTGACGGCGACCCTTGCCACCACGACTTTGATTGCGACCACGGCCACGTCCGCGACCACGGCGTTTGTTGCCGTCATCGCCATCATCTTCCGATTCGGCGTCTTCGCTTTCTTCATCGCCGTCGCCGTCGCCATCGTCGTCTTCGTCAGCATCATCGTCGCTGTCGTCATCGTCGCTGTCTTCAAGCTGGCCTTCTTCGATGGTTGCGACCTTGTCCTTTTCAGACGTGTCGATTTCCTCGACGCCGGGCTCATCGTCGTCTTCATCTTCGTCGATAGGCTCGGGAGCTTCGTCCTCGTCGTCCTGCTCGCGCAGAGCGGCTTCTTCTTCCGCTGCGGCCTGTTCTTCGGCCAGCAGAGCTTCACGATCCTGCGCCGGGATCTGGTAATAGTCAGGATGAATTTCGCTGAAGGCGAGGAAGCCGTGGCGATTGCCGCCAAAGTCGACGAACGCCGCCTGAAGCGACGGTTCAACCCGCGTGACCTTTGCTAGATATATATTGCCTTTGATCTGCTTGTGTTCGGCAGATTCAAAGTCGAACTCCTCAATCCGGTTTCCCTTGAGTACCGCCACCCGCGTTTCTTCCGAGTGGCGCGCATCGATTAACATGCGCGTTGCCATTAAATTTTCTCCAGGCAGGCCCCGATGTGCCACCAGACCAGCCGGTTGAAGCCGGTGTGGTTGCGGGGGATTGCCGATATGTGTGAACCCCAGCGCCTTTGCGCCGGGAAGGAATAATCGCGCCGTTATCAGCTGCCCGTTTGGGGGTCTGATGATTAGGCTTGCGAAAAATGTCTGTCGGAATGCGAAGGCGCAGGATTTGTGTCTGCGCAGAGCCAACGCCACCCATCACACGCCCCGTGGGGCGCGTTGTGGCAGACTGGTTCTTGCTTTGCATTGCGGCATCAACCTGTAATTCTTGCCGGGCCTGGCAAAGCGCCATCCCGGTCAGCCGGGAAGTATTTGCACCGGCAGTCTTTTGCTAGCATCAGGGGAAAGTCTCGGCAACCTTGTTGCGCGTTCGGGTAAATTTCCCTTGGGTCTGTGTTAAGGAAGATCGCACGGCCATAAACATGGCAGAATATTGGTTTTTTGAATTTGCCGCAGAGGGTTTTACCAAACGCCGTGTTGCAACGCATCCAGATAGGCCTGCTGTTTGCCCTACCTGCTCTGTTGATGGGTGGGTTGTACGCATGGGGCTTGACCCTGCCTGTTCCTGTTCTTGGTCGCGCCTATGTGTTGACGATGCCGCTGCCCGATGCGGAGGCCAGACTGGGCCTGCCCGAAATAGCCGGACCCGCTGACGTTACTCGTCCGCTTGTTGTCATCGATCCGGGCCATGGCGGGCCCGATCCGGGTGCATCGGGAGAGAGTTACAGGGAAAAGACGGTGGTCCTTGGGCTGGCGCGGGCGCTGCGTGACAGGCTGGTTGAGGAGGGCGGTATCCGCGTGGCGATGACGCGGGATGACGATACGCTGATCATACTTGAGGAACGAGCAGAAATTGCCCGCGCGCTGGGTGCGGACCTGTTCATTTCGATCCACGCCGATTCGGCAGGAGAGCAGCAAGGCGTTGAGGGCGCGAGCATCTATACTTTGTCCGAAACAGCCTCGTCCGAAGCAGCTGCCCGCTTTGCCGAGAGGGAGAACAGCGCTGACATCGTCAATGGCGTTGATCTTTCGGGCAATGATGCGGCGGTCAATGCCATTCTGGTTGAATTGTCGCAGCGCCGCACATTGGAAGGATCAAGCGAGTTTGCCGCGTTGATAGAACGCGAGGGCGAGGGTGTGCTGCGTTTCCATCCGCAAGCCCGCCGCTCGGCTGCCCTGGCGGTGCTTCGCGCGCCCGATATGCCGGCTGTTCTGTATGAGGCCGGGTTCATTTCCAATCCCGAAGAAGCGCGAGCGCTCGCCTCCGCTGAAGGTAAAGAGCAATTCGCCGAGGTGCTCGCGCGCGCCATCCGCGTGTTTTTCGCTCGCCAGAGCAATTCTGGCTAGAAAGCGAAATCAGGATGCGCAATCTCCGCATTCATTGTGGCGCCAGCTTCTTTTGCCATGCTAAAGAGCGAGAATATGACTGACGATTATTCAGACGATGTCGACCCGGGCACGGGCACTCTTGCGCGGCGCATCTCGCGTGGTGGGAATGGCGCTTGGGTCAGTGTTCGCCATGCATGGGAAGCGCGGCGCTGGTTCCGCTGGCTGTTTTATGCGCTGGGCGGCGGGCTGTTGCTGGCAATCATCGGGTGGTTCTGGCTGGCGCACGACCTGCCCGATGCTGAAACGCTTCTCGATTATGAACCGAATTTGCCCACCGTGGTGCGCGGCATCGATGGTGAAATCGTGCATCGTTACGAGCGTGAACGGCGCATCGAGCTGGATTATCGCGATCTGCCACAACAATTGCTCAATGCCTATGTTTCGGCAGAAGATGAGACGTTCTGGAGTCACAACGGCATTGATGCGGGTGGTTTCGTCAACGCGGTGATCGACTACATTTCCAAGCTGGGATCGGATGAGCGCGCCAAGGGCGGCTCCACGATCACACAGCAGGTCGCCAAGAACATTCTGGTTGGCAATGAGTATTCTATTACCCGCAAATTGCGTGAGATGATCCTCGCCACGCGGATCGAAGGCGTGTTGGAGAAAGAGGAGATCATCACCCTCTATCTCAACGAAATTCCACTGGGTCGGCGCAGCTTTGGCGTGCAGGCGGCATCGCTCGCCTATTTCGACAAGGATGTGGACGAGCTGGAGCTGCATGAGATGGCCTATCTCGCCATCCTGCCGCGCGCGCCGGAGGAATACAGCCGTACAGCCAACTTCGGGATTGCGCAGGACCGTCGCAACCTCGTGCTCAGCCAGATGGAAGACAATGGCTATATTTCCGAAGACGAAATGCGCACCGCTCAGGCCCAGCCGCTGGGCGTGGTGCAAGGTCGGCGGACACAACGCTCTGCTGATGCGGGCTATTTCCTTGAAGAAGTCCGACGTCAGTTGATAGCCCGCTTTGGCGAGGAGGCCGATGACGGCGAGAACAGTGTCTATGCCGGTGGTCTGTGGGTGCGCACATCGCTCGATATGGAATTGCAGGATGCGGCGCGCAATTCGCTGCGTGCGGCAATGCTGCGCTATCACGGCAATCGCGGGTGGCGCGGACCAATTGCCACGATCAATCCCGAAAATGGCGACCTGACTGGGCAGCTGCGCAGCTCATACCTGTCGATCAATCACGAAGACTGGCGGATTGGCGTAGTCACGCAGCGCAGCGGATCGTCCGCGACCATCGGGTTTGCCGATGGCGAAGAGGCGCCGCTAACCGGCGTTCCCGACGATGCATCGGTGGGCGACGTGATCGCCGCATCGCCGCAAGGCAACAGTTGGCGCGTGCGCACCGTGCCCGAGGTGTCCGGCGGGTTCCTCGCCATGCAGCCTGAAACGGGCCGTGTGCTGGCCATGCAGGGCGGCTTTGACTCCCGCCTCGGCGATTTCAACCGCGCGACGCAGGCTGACCGGCAGCCGGGATCAACTGTGAAGCCATTCGTTTATGCGACCGGTCTGGACATGGGGATGACGCCGGCAACCATGATCCCTGACAGTCAATATTGCTATTACCAAGGCAGCAATCTGGGAGAAAAGTGTTTCACCAATTTCGGCGGCAGCCGAGGCGGCGGCGAATATCCGCTGCGCTATGGTCTCGAACAGTCCAAGAACCTCATGACCGTGCACATCGCTATGGAATCGGGGATGGAAAATGTCATCGAAACATTCCGCAATATGGAGCTGGAGCCAGAGGGCATCGAGTATCAGGCCTATCCCGCCTATTCGCTCGGCGCGGGTGAAACCACGGTTGAGCGCATTACTGCTGCCTATTCCGCAATGGTCAACCATGGGCGGCTCAACGATCCAACGGTGATCGACTATGTGCAGGACCGTGACGGCATTGTAATCTGGCGCGCCGATCAGCGCGAATGCACGGGCTGCAATATGGAAGAGTGGGATGGCGGACCGATGCCTCGCTTCGGGCGCACCGGCCAGCAGGCGATGGATGCGCGCACTGCCTTCCAAACTGTTCACATGCTGACCGGCACTGTTCAGCGCGGCACGGCGACGCGGCTGCGCGATCTCGACATCCCCATGTTCGGCAAGACCGGGACGAGCACGGGGCCGACCAATGCCTGGTTCGTGGGCGGTTCTCCTGACATCGTGGCGGGCACCTATCTCGGCTTCGACACACCGCGCAATATGGGCGGCTATATTCAAGGCGGAAACACCGCTGTGCCAATCTTCCGCCAGTTTGTGACAGAGAGCATGGACCACTGGAGCGGCAGGCCATTCAGCGCGCCATCCGGCGTGCGCATGGTCCGCATCGATCGCCGCACGGGCAGCCGCGTGTTCGGTAGTTGGCCGGGCGATGAACCGACCGCAGCGGTGATCTGGGAAGCTTTCAAACCCGACACCGAGCCGCGCCGTACCCAGCGTCAGGACGAGATCGACGCGCTGCGCGAACTCATCCTCGCCCAATTGCGCCGCCGCGAACGCGGGCCGGCCGATACAGGCGGCCAGAGTGATGAGCCCGGCGATTTTGCTGAGGAGCAGGGCGGCATCTACTAGGGCGCCCACACCGCTCGCCAGACAACTCCCCTTCCGCAATCAAGCGCGCTGCGCTAGGCGCGCCGAACATATCTATCGGAGAACAATGCCATGCGTGCCGAAGGGCAGGCCCATATCGACCGGATCAACGCAGCGCTCGCGCTGGTCAAGAAGTCGCTCGACTGGGAGCACGCATTGCGCCGACTCGATGAGCTGGATGCGCGCGTGCAGGACCCCGATCTGTGGAACGATCCCAAGCAGGCACAGGCCATCAGCCGCGAGCAAAAGCAGTTAAAAGATGCGGTGGAAACGGTGCATGAGATATCCAGCGAGATGTCCGACGCCGTGGAATTCGTCGAAATGGGCGATGCCGAGGGTGACGATGACATCGTTCAGGAAGGCCTGACCAGCCTTGCAGCCCTCGCCAAACGGGCCGACCGGGACAAGGTCAATGCGCTGTTATCCGGCGAGGCTGACGCTTACGACACCTATCTCCAGATCAATTCGGGCGCAGGCGGAACCGAAAGTCAGGACTGGGCCGAAATGCTGCTGCGCATGTATGCGCGCTGGGCCGAAAAGCGCGGCTTCAAGGTCGAGACTGTCGAATACGCGGC
>DFBR01000105.1:0-935 GCA_002367375.1 Erythrobacter sp. UBA3075
AGCAGGGTGAGCAATTGGCGCAGCATGTGGTGTGTCAGATAGCGAATGGTGCGGCGAAGTCTACGCCGGAATGCGTGAACATGCGGTGAAATGCTGCGTTGCCGCCCGCATGTAGCCCGATTATGACCCGCCATATGGACCTAACCCGCTCTCCGCTCGCCCGGCCTTTTCCCGATATGCCCGATATCGAAGGCGTCACCCTGCGTGTCGCTCGCGCGCGCTACAAGGATTGGGACCGCGCCGACCTGACCTATGCCGAGCTGGCAGAGGGCACAGCACTGGCGGGCGTGTTTACGCAGAACGTGTGTTGCTCCACCGAAGTCGAGATGGGGCGCGAGCAGGTCAAGCTGGGCCGCGCACGGGCGCTGATCGTGAATGCCGGCAATTCCAACGCCTTTACCGGCTATCGCGGGCGCGAAGCCGTGGAGCAGATCATGGCGCAGGTCGCCCATCACCTCGATTGCGAGCCGTCCGACGTCCTCGTCTCCTCCACCGGCGTGATTGGTGTTCCTTTGCCCAAGGACAAAGCGGAGGAAGGCGTGGCAGCCGTGCTGGAAACTGAGCCATGCAGCTGGGAAGACGCCACCAACGCCATCGGCACCACGGACACTTTCGCCAAAGGCGCGACCTCTGCCGCGATGATCGGCGACACGCGCGCAACCCTCAACGGCATTATCAAGGGCAGCGGCATGATCGCGCCCGATATGGCGACAATGCTGGGCTATATCTTCACCGATGCGGCGGTGGAGCCTGCTTTCCTGCAACAATGCCTCTCCGCCGCCAATGCGCGCACTTACAGCTGCATCACGGTCGATAGCGACACCTCGACCAGCGACACTGTGCTGGCCTTCGCCACGGGCAAAGCGGGCAACACGCCCCTCACCTCTTTCGACGATCCGGGCGCGGATGCCTTTATGGCAGCGCTGGAGGATGTG
>DFBR01000105.1:947-5099 GCA_002367375.1 Erythrobacter sp. UBA3075
TCAGCGTCACCGTCTCCGGGGCGGAAAGCGACGACAGCGCGCGCCGCGTCGGCCTAGCTGTAGCGAATTCGCCGCTGGTCAAAACTGCGATTGCAGGCGGCGATGCGAATTGGGGGCGCGTGGTAATGGCAGTCGGCAAGGCGGGCGAACCTGCGGACCGGGACAAGCTTTCCATTGCCTTTGGCGGCGTGTGGGCGGCGCGTGATGGCCTGCCTGTCACCGATTATGATGAGGCGCCGGTGGCGAAACACCTTGCTGGTGATGAAGTAGATGTCACGGTGGACCTCGGCATGGGTGATGGGCGCGCGGTGGTTTGGACTTGCGATCTGACCCACGGATATATCTCGATCAATGCAGATTACCGATCATGAGCAAGGGTTCGTTATCGCTGCGAAAGCTGGGATCTCCCTCAGATTGGCGCACCGCAGCGAGCGATTCCAGCGTTCGCTGGAATGACAAGATATGAGTGACATCATGGGATTTCACCGCGCGGTCGAAACGCTGCTGCGCGAAGTCACCGAGAAGGCCATCCTCCCGCGCTACCGCAACCTTGCCGAAGGGGAAATCGAGGATAAGGGCGGCAATGACCCCGTCACCGTGGCGGACCGCGATTCTGAAGCCATGTTGCGTGAGGGGCTGGAGAAGATCATCCCCGGACTTGCTTTCGTTGGCGAAGAGCAAGTCCATGCAGACCCGTCAGCGCTGGACGGGTTGGAGGGCGATTGCTGGATTGTTGACCCGATCGACGGCACCCGCAATTTCGCGACCGGCAAGCCGCCGTTCGGCATCCTCATCGCCATGGCTTCGGGCGGAGAAGCGCATACAGGTTGGATCTATGACTGCCTGACAGGCCGCTTCTGCGTGGCGCACCGCGGCAAGGGTGCTTTCATTGGCGAGGAAAAGGTGACGGCCGTGCCAACAGGCGAAACACCGCCTGTTGCTGCGATCTCGCTGCTGTTCATGGACGCCGCACAGCGCGAGGCGATGCGCACGCATATCATGCCGCATTACCGCCTCACCGACATACCCTATTGCGCCGCCGAGCAATATCCGCGCCTCGCGCTCGGCACGAACGATGTCTCCATCTTCGAACGCACATTAGCATGGGACCACGCAGCTGGCGTGCTGTGGCTCAACGAGGCAGGCGGCAAGGCCGCGCGCCTCGATGGCTCCGCCTACCGCGTCGATGAATGGGACCGCAAAGGACTGATTGGCGCCGCTTCACCCGCCCTGTGGGACTCGATGGTGGAGCGTTTGAACGAGCTTAACTCAGCTTAGCGAGTTCCGCATCAAGCCAGCCCTTGAGCGCATTTTTGGGGGCCGCACCCATCTGCTGGGCAGCAGGCTGTCCCTTGTGAAATAGCACCAGAAACGGGATGGACTGCACACCCATCTTGCCCGGCACATCGGGGTTTTCCATGATGTCCATCTTGGCGATGGTGACCTTGTCGGCCAGTTCATCCGAAATCTCTTCCAGCGCGGGCGCAATCATTTTGCACGGGCCGCACCATTCAGCCCAGAAATCGACCAGTACGGGCTTGTCGGAATCCAGCACATCTGTCTGGAAGCTATCGTCAGTTACGTTCTTGGTAGCCATGTTGGCGTCTCCTGAATTGCTTTGAACCCTATTTGGGTATGATCCGTAATTGCACAACGCGCTGGGTGCGATAGCTTTCCTTAGCTTGCCCCCAGTTTGGCTATTGCCGCCGGGTGATGCGCCGCCAGAATGTCCGCGGGAATGGCGATCAATTGCGGCGTCTGGGTGTAGAGTACCGCCGCCTCTATCACCCGGTCAGGGAAGATCACCGCCAGCGCAGCGGCATAGGCTCCCATTTGCTTGAGCGTCGTTGTCGGCACTGCGTCCAGCGAGCCGGGCGGTCGGCGCGCAGTCTTGAAATCTGCAACCAGCACGCGCTCGGACGTCACCAGCAGCCGGTCCGCCGTGCCTGCAATTACCTGTTCACCGACAGTCGCGGCGAGCGGGACTTCAGCCAGCGCATCAGGCCCGAACAGTTCACGCCACTGCGGGTCCTCCAACACATTCAGCGCGCGAGCGAGCATTTCCTCACGCTCCGCCGAGGATAGGTCGCCGCCATGGCGTTCAAGCCATGCCCTGCCCCCGCTGGCGCGCACATCGATCGGCGTATCGGGCAAACGTTCGAGCAACGAATGGATCAGCACCCCGCGCCGCGCGGCGATAGCGGCCTGCTCTACCGGAAGCGGCGGATCACTGTCCTGCTCATCGGCGCTGGCCGAGGGTGCAAGCGGACGCGGTGGGCGCGGCTCCTCTCCCACAGGCGTGATCGCCCAATCCGGCAGAACCATTGGCAAAGCGAGATCGGTTTGCGTGCGTTTTTCGACCGGAGGTGCGCACTCCCCAAGCTCCATGCGGCCACCCCAGACGGAATCGTCCAGCCACTCGCCACCAAACAACGGCTCAAGCCGCGCATACCAGCTATCAGGCTTGGGCTCCGCCTCTCTCTTGCCCAGCGATCCGCCGACAAACAACGCCTCTTCAGCGCGAGTCATGGCGACGTAGAGCAGCCGCCAGTGCTCCTGCCGATCAGCGGCTTTGGCAGCCTCCTCAGCTTCGGAAATTCGCCCGACCCGCTCATCGCTGGACAGCGGAGGCAGCGGCAAAGTGCGACCATCCTCCCCAGCCTGCTCTTCCACCAGATCGAGACCGGACATGCGCGAGGCATCGGGATCGCCGCAGGCATCGGCGAGAATGACGATCGGCGCCTGCAAGCCTTTGGAGCCATGCACAGTCATCACACGGACCTGATCGCCCGCGCCTTCGGTCTCGCGCTTCAACTCACCATCGCCTGCATCGAACCAGCGGATAAAACCCTGTAGGCTGGGCGTATTGGCAGCGGAGAATTGCAGCGCGGCATTGAGCAATTCGTCAATCGGATCGTTAGCCTCGTTCCCCAGACGCGCGACCAGCTTTGCGCGCGCTTTCCATGGGCCGACCAGCATCCAGTGCAGCAAGGCTTGCGGTGGCTCATAATCGGCAAGCGCCAGCAGATCGCGCAAATTGGCGGTTGCCGCCATGACGTCAGGATGGTCGCTGCGTCGCAAGTGGTCCCACAGCCGCCTTTTTTCGGGCCGATAGCCATGTTCGAGCAATTGTTCCTGCGACCACCCGAATATGGGCGAGACCAGCAGACAGGCGAGCGCGAGGTCATCCTGCGGTTGCGCGGCAAAGCGCAGCGCGGCCATCAAATCCTTCACCGCCAGCGGCGCGCCGAGCCGCAAGCGGTCGACACCTGCCACTGGAACGCCCGCTGCATGCAGCCGTGCGACGATCAGCCCCGCAAGTTCCTTGCGCTTGCGCACCAGCACCATGATATCGCCCGGCCCCGCATTGCGCGGCTCACCCTTCACCAATGCGAAGCCATTATCGAGCCATTGCTTGACCTGTTTGGCCAGCGCATCGGCCATGCGGCGCTCCGGTTCGGAGACGCGGATTTCGGGGCCATCCTCCTCGTCAGAATCTTCCGGCTTGCCGGGCACAGGCTTCCACAGAGTGACAAGCCCAGGACGATTATCGCCTTTGTGCGCATCGGGCCGCCGATCCAATCCCAGCGCAGCCGGAGTGATCGCATCAATCGCGGCATCGACAAACCCCAGCACACTTTGCGCGGTGCGATAGGACCGTCCCAGCCCCAGCTCTTGCAAATCGCGTGCAGTGATATTCTGGCGAGACTGGGCGGCATTCTCGCGCCGTGAGCGCAGCAAATCCGCATAGCGATTGCGCGCCGCCGCGAAATTCTTCGGACTGGTTCCCTGAAAACCGAAAATCGCTTGCTTGTAATCACCCACCACAAACAGCGTGCGCTGGCGATCACCCTTCTGGCCCTCACCGGAGAAGAAATCGTCGGTCAGAGCGTCGATAATCGCCCATTGCTGCTGATTGGTATCCTGCGCCTCGTCCACCAGCACATGATCGAACCGCCGATCCAGCTTGTAACGAATCCATGCAGCCATATCAGCATTGCCGAGCAAGGTGGCAGCGCGGCGGATGAGATCGTCGAAGTCGACCAGCCCCTCGCGCTGCTTTGCCTCGTCCCAGCCCAGCGCGAATTTGCGTCCCACTTCGAGCGCGGGGGTGATGATGTCGACCAGTGCAAGCAGGGTCGCCTGCTCTGC
>DFBR01000106.1 GCA_002367375.1 Erythrobacter sp. UBA3075
GGTCAAAAAGCTAATGCATCTCGATACGCTTCAAGACGACAATGTCGGCGATGACCTGCTCGGTCAGTCCGGAGCCGGTCTGGAAGCGCAGGAAGCAGGCATTCATCCCGAAACGAAGGGCTAAGCGACAAATGGACCGTTTCTTCAACAGGGGCGGTCCAACCGCCGCATTCGTCTCTATTGCATCGCTCGCGCTGGCAGGTTGTGCTGCCGCGTCAGCTTCGGATGGCATGGATAGCGCCAGCGCCTCGGCGCCGGTTGCCGCGCAGGACGAGCCCTATGCCTCGACCTACGAACGCTATCCCGGCGTGCCCACCGCGCTGATCGGTGCGACCATCTATGATGGTGCGGGTGGACGGATTGAGAACGGCGTGGTGCTGTTTGCCGAGGGCGAAGTTGTCGCCATTGGCGATGCCAGCCTTGCGGTCCCCGATGGTTACACAGTGATCGACGGGACGGGACGTTTTGTCACACCCGGCATCATCGATATCCACTCGCACCTTGGCGATTACCCCACACCTTCGGTGCCTGCGCATAGCGACGGGAATGAGGCGACCAGCCCGACCACGCCCGAAGTCTGGGCCGAACATTCGGTGTGGCCGCAAGACCCCGGCTTCAGCCGCGCGCTGGCCAATGGCGGGATCACCTCGCTGCAAATCCTGCCCGGCTCGGCCAACCTCATGGGTGGCCGCTCGGTCACGTTGAAAAACGTCTACAGCCGCACGGTGCAGGGCATGAAATTCCCCGGCGCGCCCTATTCGATGAAAATGGCCTGCGGCGAAAATCCCAAGCGCGTTTATGGCAGTAGAGGCCGGATGCCCTCCACCCGCATGGGCAATTTCGCGGTCAACCGTGAAACATGGCTCGAAGCGCAAGCCTATGCCGAGGAGGAAGATCCCGACCGCGATCTGGCGATGGAAACGCTGGCGGGCGTGCTTGCCGGTGAAATTCTGATCCAGAACCATTGCTACCGTGCCGATGAGATGGCGCTGGTGATGGATATGGCGGACGAGTTTGGATATCAGGTCAGCGCCTTCCACCATGCGGTGGAAAGCTACAAGATCGCCGATCTGCTGCGCGAAAACGACGTGTGTTCGGCAGTATGGGCGGACTGGTACGGCTTCAAGATGGAGGCCTATGACGCCATCCCTGAAAATGCCGCGATGATCCACAATGCCGGGGCCTGCGTGGTCATCCATTCGGACAATGAAAACGACATTCAGCGCCTCAATCAGGAAGCCGCCAAGGCGCAGGCCGATGGCCGCCGCATGGGGATCGACATTCCCGACGCCGATGTGATCAGTTGGATCACCCTCAACGCCGCGCGCGCCATGGGTATCGATCACATGACCGGCAGTCTGGAGCCCGGCAAGATGGCCGATGTCGTGCTGTGGAATGGCGATCCGCTGAGCGTCTATACCCGGCCCCAGATGGTCTGGATCGATGGCGCGCTGATGTATGACATGGACAATCCGATGCTGCGTCCGGTGAGCGATTTCGAGCTTGGTCAGCCGGGCGAAGGAGACGTAAAATGAAGCGCTTCCTTGCCCTTTCTGCCGCCGTCCTCTCCACAGCTGGCCTCACGCTAACTGCCGCTCCGCTCGCCGCACAGGATATCGCCATAACCGGCGCGACTGTCGCGACCGGCGATGGCAGCGCTCCTATCGAGAATGCCACCGTCGTTGTCCGCAGTGGCCGAATCGTCGCTGCCGGCGCCGATGTGGCCGTTCCCGAAGGCGTTCCCGCGCTGGACGGAACAGGCACCTGGGTAACGCCGGGCATTTTCGCCTCGATCACCAATCTCGGGCTTGTCGATGTGAGCGCGGTCAGCTCCAGCAATGATGTCAGGGCGAGCGACTCGCCCTATGATGCCGCGCTCGATGTGGCACCCGCCATCAATCCAGCAGCGCAAGATTTCAGCTACAGCCGCGCAGGCGGTGTTACCCGTGCCACGGTCACGCCCGTTGCAAGCTCGGGCATCTTTGCCGGACAAGGCGCGGTCGTGGATCTGGGCGCAGATTTTGATGCGGTCACTCAGCGGCGCGCTTTCCAGCATGTCGAAATGGGCGAGCGCGGCGCTTCGCTGGCAGGCGGCAGCCGCACCTCGGTCCACGCCATGGTGCGCAACGCGCTGTCCGAAGCGCAATATTACGCTCAGCAAGGTGAGTGGGACGAGCACGGTATGCTTTCCCGCCTCGATGCACAGGCTTTGTCGCGCGTCGTGACCGGAGAGCAGCAGCTCTATGTCACCGTCCACCGCGCTGCCGATATCCTGTCGGTCCTCGCCCTGCGCGAAGAATTTCCCAACCTCGACATGGTGCTGGTCGGCGTGACCGAGGGCTGGATGGTCGCAGACCGAATTGCCGCCTCGGGCATACCGGTCATCACCGCCGCGCTAAGCGATCTGCCCGAAAGTTTTGAGCGGCTCGCCGCGACGCAAAGCAATGTTGGGCGCATGGTCGATGCAGGTGTTTCAGTTGCCATCGGCGGCTATGAAAGCAGCGGCGATCACCCGCGCAGCCTGCCGCAAATGGCGGGCAATCTGGTGGCACTCAACCAAGTCACCGGAGCGACCGGGTTGAGCTGGGGCGAAGCGTTCGCCGCGATCACGTCCGTCCCGGCGAGCATTGGCGGGTTGGAAGGCCGCGCCGGAGTGCTGGCATCAGGCGCGCATGGCGACCTTGTGGTGTGGGATGGTGATCCGCTGGAAGTCAGCTCGGCACCGCTGCGCGTCTTTATCGACGGCGTCGAACAACCGCTCGACAACCACCAGACGCGCCTGCGCGAGCGTTACCGCACGTTGGACGAAAGCGAGCTTCCCCCGGCCTATCGCAGGTAAAGGCCATGGACCAGGCACTCACTTCGCTCGCCGCCGCTAGCGAGACCTTTGTCGGTACCCATTTTGCGCATATCCACGTGGCGGGCATTCCCGCCGGGATTTGGCGCTGGATCTAGCTTTCGGGCGCGTCAAGAAACTCCGCAATCCGGTCCTGCACAGGTTCATGCACGACCAGATCGTGACCCCAGCCGGGGTAAATCTCGATCACCGTATCATCGCGCACTGACGCAAGGGACTGTGCCTGTTCCAGCGCGATGAGCGAATCCTGTTCGCCGTGCAGAATCAGAATGGGTTCGCCGATTTCGGGCAGCTTCTCATCATTAGCATAGCGGTCGCTCAGCAAAAGCCGCACCGGCAGCCAGCGCAGTTTGCGCGCGGCGGTTTCTTCCATGCTGTCGAAAGGTGAAATAAGCACAAGCGCGCGGGCGCGCACTTCGGTTGCGAGCTGGGTGGCAACGCCCGAACCAACCGAATTGCCGACCAGCACGATGTCGCTTTCGGCCAACCCCTGATCCTCGCGCAGGAATCGCCATGCACCGCGCGCGTCTTCGTACAGGCCGTTTTCCGACGGCGTGCCCGGATTGCCTGAATAGCCGCGATATTCTGCCGCCAATACGCCATAACCATTCTCCGCCAGCCGCGCAGTCACCATGGCAGATGACTGCCAGCTCGCGGCATTGCCGTGGAAGAACAGCAGCGTCGGCATGCCTTCGCGCGCGGGCAGATAGCCAGCGCTCAAATCGAGTCTGTCGGGCGTGTCATAGCTAACCAATGCAAACCCCGCCGGGATATCGCCGCGCGCGACCGGCGGCGCATAGATCAACCGGTGCTGGTTGAGATAAACAAGCGCGATCAGCCCGCCGTAAATGAGCAGCAGCCCAAGAATGACATAGCCAATCATCCGCAAGCCCCGCCGCACATACTACCCCTCAGGCCCGCGCTTCTTCCACGCGTTGGCCTTCTCCGGCGCTGTTGTGGCGCAATGCCGACAGCACGGTTTCAACGATGTGCGGTGCGTTCAGCCCAGCCTCGTCATACTGCTTGGCCGGATCGTCATGATCGAGGAATGTATCGGGCAGGCGCATGGTGCGGATTTTCAGGCCCCCATCGGTCAGCCCTTCATCGCTCGCCATCGTCAGCACATGTGCGCCCAGCCCGCCAATCGCGGCTTCTTCTACGGTGACGAGCACATCATGCGTCGCCGCCAGTTTGCGTATCATGTCTTCATCGAGCGGCTTGGCAAAGCGCATGTCGGCGATGGTGGTGGTCAGGCCCTTGGCTTCGAGCTGGTCAGCGGCTTTCCTGGCCTCTCCCAGACGCGCGCCGAGCGAGAGGATGGC
>DFBR01000201.1:0-1409 GCA_002367375.1 Erythrobacter sp. UBA3075
ACGCTGGCCTTTTCCCTCGCCCTCGCTGCTCCGGTAGCAGCGCAGACCGGACCGAGCGAAGGCTGGGGCGTGGAAGCCACCGATGTCGTGCCTGACCCGGCGATCACCTATGGCGAGCTGAGCAATGGCATGAAATATGCCATCCGCCAGAACGACACCCCCGATGGTGCGGCGTCCTTGCGTATGCATTTCGATTTTGGTTCTTTTGGAGAGGCCGACAACGAACAGGGCCTGGCTCACTTTATTGAGCATATGGCGTTTAACGGCACGACCAATGTCCCCGAAGGCGAGATGATCCCACTGCTCGAACGGCTTGGTCTGGCCTTCGGTCCGGACACCAACGCCTACACCAGCTTCGATGAAACCGTGTACATGCTCGATGTCCCCAATGCGACCGAGTATGGGCTTGAGGTCGGACTGTTTCTCCTGCGCGAAACGGCCAGCGAAATTGTCTTCGCGCCCGAAGCGGTTGATCGTGAGCGTGAAATCCTCGTTAGCGAGCGCCGCACGCGAGACAGCGCCGGCCTGCGCAATTTCCGCGATATGTTCGACTTCCGCATCCCCGGCACGCGCTACGTCAGCCGGTTCCCTATCGGCCTTGATGAAATCCTGCGCGAAGCCCCGGCAGAGCGGCTGCGCGATCTCTATTACCACTTCTACCGCCCGGAAAACGCCACGCTGGTGGCTGTCGGTGATTTCGATGTCGCTGAAATGGAAGCCATGATCGAAGCGCGCTTCGGCAATTGGCAGGGACGCGGCGTGGCGGGTGAAATTCCTGCACTCGGCACTGTCAACTTCGACCGAGAAACCGCTTTCGACACCTTTGTCGATCCCGCCATCAGTGAAGGCGTCGCAATCTATCAGCTACGACCTTACACCGACCCTGCTGACACTGTGCAAGAACGCACGCGTTCACGCCTGCGCAGCCTCGGCACGATCATGTTCGACCGGCGTATCACCCGCATTTCCAATCAGGCAGACAGCCCGATCCTGGGCGGCGGCGTCGGCTTCACCGATGATGAAGGCGTGGCCGATTACTCGGTCGTCAGCATCAGCACGCGCGACGGCGAGTGGGAAACCGGCCTGTCGATTGCCGAACAGGAACTGCGCCGCGCATTGCAATATGGCTTTACCCAGTCGGAGCTCGATTACGCGCTGACGCAGGTCGACAGCTCGCTGCGCCGATCCGTCGCGCAATCCGAAGCGCGCACCAATCGCCAACTTGCTGGCGCTTTGGTCAACGCCGCAGCCGAGAATGACTTCATCACCGATCCGGCGTGGCGCTATGAAATGTTCCAGCAGATCCGCCCGCAGCTCACCGTCGATGCCGTGAACGCAACTTTCAACGAGTTGTGGAGCGAAGGCGAGCCGCTGGTGCGCGTCACCGCAAAGGAGCTGGAAGGCGGCGC
>DFBR01000201.1:1495-2832 GCA_002367375.1 Erythrobacter sp. UBA3075
GCCTATGATGACTGGGGTATGCCGGGCACCGTGGTTTCCGATACGATGATCGATGATCTGGGCATCCGCACGGTGACCTTTGCCAACAACGTCCGACTGAACATCAAGCAGACGGATTTTGAACCGGGCCGCGTGCGCTTCAACGTGCGCATGGACGGCGGCAACTTCGCGCTGGACGATATGAATTCGACGGCGGCGGGCATCTATCTGCAAATCGCCTCACAAGTCGGCGGCGTCGGTCAGCACAGCTTTGACGAGATGACCGAATTGCTTGCCGGACAGCAGATCTCGACCGGGATTGGCGCTGGCACGGATACGTTCAATTCGGGCGGCGTCACCACCCCCGATGATCTCGACATGCAGATGAAGGTAAGCGCGGCTTACCTCACCGATCTGGGCCTCCGTCCGGAAGCAGACGCGCGTTTTGACGCGGTGATTGATGCGGTATGGAACCAGCTGTTGTCTCAGCCTAGCCAAGTCTTTGCATTGAAATCGGCCGAACAGATTGCCGACAGTCCCTACACCGACTTCCCGACGCGCGAGGATCTGGATGCAGTCGACCGTGAATCGCTGCGCGATGCCGTGCTGGCCTCGGCGGCAAGCGGAGCGATCGAAATTGGCATCGTCGGCGATATCGACCCCGATGCTGCGATTGCAGCGGTGGCGCAGAGCTTTGGTGCCCTGCCCGAACGCAATGCCGACTTCTCCGAATTTGCGGACAAGCGTGTGGTCGCTTTGCGCGATCTTTCCGGTGACGAAGTCAACGATTACACGCACACCGGACAGGCCGATCAGGCATTGGTCGGCAGCATTTGGCGCACCCGCGACGACAGCGATTTCCGCGAGGACATGGGGCTGACCCTGCTGTCCGGTCTGGTCCGTCTCAAGGGTCTTGAAACCCTGCGTGAAGAGCTGGCCGCGACCTACAGCCCGTCGGTGTCTAATTCGACCAGCTCCGACTATGTCGATTTCGGTTCGCTGAGCCTTTCGGCAGTGGTCGATCCGGCGCAAGCTGAAGAAGTGCGCGCCATCATCACCCGGCTTGCAGCGGAACTGCGTGACGAAACGGTGAGCGAGGACTTCCTGCTACGCGCTCGCCAGCCGGTACTGGAGAACATTCGTCAATCGCGTGAAAACAATGGCTATTGGCTCGGGGTGACTTCCAGCGCGCAGGGCGAGGCCGACCGGCTCAACCGCGTGCGTCAGCAGGTCGAAGTGCTGGAAAGCTGGACGCCGGAACAGCTGCGCGATCTGGCGCGGACTTATCTGACACCGGAACGCCGGGCAGACACCCGCATCCTATATGTCGGAGATGACGAAGCAGGCGAGTAAACCTT
>DFBR01000201.1:2968-5136 GCA_002367375.1 Erythrobacter sp. UBA3075
TCCTGTGTCAGATCGCCCGATAGCTCAATCGCGCGGTCGATCACCTGGATTGGCGCACCGCCTTTCTCGCAATCGACGCAATCCTCGTGATGATCGCGGCTGTGTTCCATCTCGATCCGCACGTTTTCGAGCGGAATGCCCTTACGGTCGGCATACATCTTGATTGTCATGCTGGTGCAGGTGCCAAGCGCAGCGAGCAGCAGATCATATGGCGTCGGCCCATGATCTGAGCCGCCATAGCTTTCCGGCTCGTCCGCAATGAACTGATGCCTCTCGGTGCGCACCCATTGGGCGAATTTTCCACCGGCGGTGGACACCTCGACCGTGCCAGCAAAATCTTCGCGCGGCTCCTGAGCAAGGTCGCGCAGATAGGGCGTCGCCCATGCCGCAATGGTTTCCGCCGCATATTCGGCGGCGCCCGGTTCGGTCAGCAAATGATCCGCTCCGTCCAGCGTAATAAAGCTCTTGGGATGCTTCGCGGCTTCGAAAATACTCCGCGCGTCTTCGATGCTAACGATGTCATCCTGCGGCGTGTGCATCACGAGCAGCGCGCGTCCCAAATTGCCAATGCGCTCCGCCTGCGGTTGGCCATGGCCCTGCTGCACAAAATCACGGGAAATGCGGAATGTGCGGCCAGCAAGAATGACTTCGGCCTCACCTTCCTCCTCAATCCGTTCCAGCGCATCGCCGAAATGTTCAAACACATGATGCGCATCGAACGGTGCATTCAACGTCACCACGCCCCGCGCCTGCGGGATTTGCTCGGCAGCGGCGAGCACCGCAGCACCGCCCAAGGAATGTCCGATTAGCAGGACCGGCGGCACCCCCCGCTCTTCCAGCGCCTGCGCAGCCGCAACCAGATCCTCCACATTGCTGACGAAACCGGCATTGGCGAAATCGCCGTCGCTGCCGCCCAGCCCGGTAAAATCGAAGCGCAACACCGCGAGGCCCTTCGCGGCCAGTGCGGATGCCACGCGCGTCGCCGCGTGACTCTGCTTGGTGCAGGTGAAGCAATGCGCGAACAGCGCCGCACCGCGCGGCTTGGTATACAGCGGCATTTCCAGCCGGCCGTCCAATTGCTGCCCATCCTTGCCGGTAAAGGTGAATTTCTCTGTCGCGATCATATGCTGCGTCCTTTTCTGTTACCCACATATCGTTTGAAATGGGGGAACGGTTTCCACCCCTCTTGCGGGAAAAGCGGCCACGCGCCATAGGCACGCCCAATTGGACACGCGCGCGAAAGGCCCTCCCACATGAAAATCCGTATCCATGTTTCGCTCAAACCCGGCGTGCTCGATCCGCAGGGCCGCGCGGTGCATCACGCGCTTGAAGGGCTTGGCTTTGCGGGCGTGGACGATGTGCGGATCGGGCGGCTGATTGAGCTGGACGTGGCCGATGACACCAGTGACGCCGCGCTGACCGACATGTGCGAAAAGCTGCTGGCGAACACTGTTATTGAGAACTACCGGATCGAAAAGGTCGCCGCATGAAGACCGCCGTTGTCACCTTCCCCGGTTCCAATTGCGACCGGGATATGTGGACCGCGCTGCGCGATGTCTCGGGCCGCGAGCCGGTGAAAGTCTGGCATGGCGATGCCGATCTGCCGGACGATCTCGATTTTATCGCCCTGCCCGGCGGTTTTTCCTACGGCGATTATCTGCGCAGTGGAGCGATGGCGGCGAACAGCCCGATCATGCGCTCCATAGTCACAGCCGCCAATCGCGGCGTGCCGGTGCTGGGCGTGTGCAACGGCTTTCAGGTACTGACCGAAGCGGGACTGCTCCCCGGCGCATTGATGCGCAATGCAGGGCAAACCTTTATCTGCCGCACCGTGCCGCTAACGGTCGAGAATTCGCAGAGCCTGTTCACTGCGCGATATGAGGCGGGCGAAGAAATTCGCATTCCGGTCGCGCATCATGATGGCAATTACTTTGCTGAAGACGAAGTGCTGGACAGGCTGGAAGGCGAAGGCCGCGTGGCTTTCCGTTATGCTGAGAACTGCAATGGATCGCGCCGCGATATTGCCGGTATCATCAATGCCAGCGGCAATGTGCTGGGCATGATGCCCCACCCTGAACGCGCTATTGAAGACGACCACGGCGGCAGCGACGGCAGGCGCCTGTTCGAGAGCATTCTGGGCGAACTGGTCTAGGCCTTTAAGCCAACTC
>DFBR01000201.1:5152-8494 GCA_002367375.1 Erythrobacter sp. UBA3075
GATGTCGGAGCGAAACCACAAATTACGCAGCGTGGCGGCGGTTGACGACCAGCGAGTGCGCTTCGGTCGCAGTCATCGGGCGACCAAAATAATATCCCTGGATTTTGGTGCAGCCCAGCTGCCGGATCAGGTCAGCCTGCTCGACCGTTTCGACACCTTCTGCCGTGGTCGACATATCAAGGCTTTGCGCCATCGCGACAACAGCGCGAATAATGGCGAGGCTTTCGGGGCTTTCCTGCGAAGCGCCCTGCACAAAGCTGCGGTCGATCTTGATAGTGTTGAACCGTATGTTGCGCAGGTAGCCGAGTGAGGAATAGCCGGTCCCAAAGTCGTCCAGAGCAATCGAGCAGCCCAGCGCCAGAATTTCTTCCAAAGCCTGATTGGCCGTCTTGCCGTCACGCAAGAAGACGCTTTCAGTCACTTCCACTTCCAGCCGTGCAGCGGGCAAACCGGTTTCGGCAAGCGCTTCCACGATGGTGGCAGAGAAATTTGCCTCGAGCAGCTGTTCGCCCGACACGTTGACCGCAACCTTGATATCTTCGGGCCAGCGCATGGCCTGACGGCAAGCTTCGTGAAGCACCCATTTGCCAATCGGGATAATCAACCGCGTGTCTTCGGCCAATGGAATGAACTTGGCCGGACTGACAAAGCCATGCTCTTCGCTGTTCCAGCGCAGCAGCGCTTCGAAACTGACAACGCCTTCGGACTTGGAATTTACGACCGGCTGGAAATTGAGGCTCATTTCCTTATTGGCAATCGCATTACGCAGCGACAGTTCAAGAGTTCGGCGCTCTTCTGCATCGGCATGGAGCGATGGCATATAAGTATTGTGTGTGCCTCCGCCATCATCCTTGGAATGATACAGGGCAAGGTCGGCGTTGCGCATCAGTGTTTCGACGCTCTGCCCGTCGCGCGGACCAATGGCCGAACCGACGCTGGCGCCGACGAACAGCGTATGATTGTCCACCAGATAGGGCTTGGAAAGATGCTCGATGATGGTCTCGGCAATGAGATCGACCCGCGTGTGATCGGTTGCATCGCGAATGACGACCGCGAATTCGTCGCCGCCCAGTCGTCCGCACTTCTCATTGTCGGTGCAGACCTCGTTGAGACGCTCTGCGACTTTGGTCAGCAGCCTGTCGCCCACAAGGTGACCGAGAGAGTCATTCACTTGCTTGAAGCGATCAAGGTCGATCATCAGGAAGGCACAGCGCGTGCGCCACTGCGCGGAGAAGCGCATCGCTTCGCCCAGCGCCTCGGTCAACATCAGACGGTTCGGAAGTCCGGTCAGCGTGTCGTAGCGGGCAAGATAGGCGATCTTTTCATCGCGCTCTCGTTGCTCGCTCACATCCGAGCCGACGCCGCGAAAGCCCACATAATTGCCCGATGTGTCGCGCATCGGCGTGCCCGACAATTCCCACCAGCGGCGCTGCTCACCAAGGTGTACCTCGACCAGCAGGTTCGAAAAACTTTCCCGCCGCTTCAGCCGCTCGGCCAGATCGCGAACACTGTCCGGAGTATCGCCGTTTTCTAAGGTATGGCCAGCAATCAGGCGAACGAAGCGCTCGCCCTCGACATCGGCAGGCTCACGCCCCAGCGCATAGGCAAAGCGCGGGCTGACCGAACGCAGGCTGCGATTGTTATCGACCTGCCACAGCCAATCCGATTCCTTTTCTTCGAACTCACGCAGCAGAAGCGAGACAACTTCGTCTTTCTCAGCCACACCAGCTTCGGCGATGCGCGCTGACAGGTAAGTTTTCGCTGAATTGAGCGCACCTGCGACAATCACGGCCATGAAAGCCAGACTTGAGACGGCGAACAGATAATCACCCGAAATTACGAAGGACGCAGAACCCGCGAAACCCACGACCATGTCGAAAACCAATGTCGCGACCGGGGCAGAGCTCGACGTTGCGGCACTACCGGCCACGAGCATCGCGGCCAGAGTCCAGAGCCCGAAATGCTGCGCAGGACTGCCCATTGGCGCCGCAAACAGCAATGCGACAATCCAGGGAACAGAGCAAAGCGCGACCGCCATAGCTTGGCGGCGGAATTCCTCGGTGGACATGCCGCGCTTGGCGACGCTGATAAAGTCACGGTCGACCCGGCTGACATTGGTCACTCCAGCGACAACCGCGAGTAGCCATAGTCCCAGCACCCATGCAGGAAGCGTCCCGACATATAGCGACACTGCCATCACCGCCGCGATGCCATGCGCGGCAAGGCGGATGCGCGAAGCCTTGTGAATTTCGGAGTATTGCAGGGCGCGCAGGCGCGACCAATCGCCCTCATCCGGGTCGCGCAATCCGATTACCTGCAGCGGGCCTAATTGCAGCGGCAGTTTCGGGAGGCCGGTCGGGTTCTTACTCACCCAACTGCCTTACGCATGGAATGGTTAGCGCTCGGTAAACCTGTATCGTTTCGGGATTGAAGCCCGCGCGCTATTCGCCCGCTATTCGCCCGCTACTCGACGGTAACGGATTTGGCGAGGTTGCGTGGTTGATCGACGTCAGTGCCCTTGGCCACGGCGACATGATAGGCCAGCAATTGCACCGGGACCGCATATACAAGCGGCGCTATCAGCGGATGGACTTTGGGCATTTCGATAGTTGCCATGCAGCCTTCCCCAGCCTGCTCAATTCCCTCTCTGTCAGAAATAAGCACGACCTGTCCGCCGCGCGCCTGCACTTCCTGCATGTTGGACACGGTCTTTTCGAACAGTGGACCCGACGGCGCGAGCACGATCACCGGCACATCTTCATCGATCAAGGCAATCGGACCGTGCTTCATTTCGCCCGAGGCATAGCCTTCAGCATGAATGTAGCTGATTTCTTTCAGCTTCAGTGCGCCTTCCAACGCCAGCGGAAAGTCTGCTCCGCGCCCCAGATACAGCACATCGCGCGCCGGTGAGATGAGATGCGCCATGCTGGCAATGTCATCATCATGGTCAAGCGCGGCGTTGAGGCACGCGGGCGCTTCAAGCAGGTGATCGACGATTTCGGCTTCTTCCTGACGCGAGAAATGCCCCTTCTTCACTGCGAAGTGAGCGGCCAAGGCTGCGAGCACGGCGAGTTGGCAGGTGAACGCTTTGGTCGAGGCCACCCCGATTTCAGGGCCAGCATGGGTGGGCAGCAGAAGGTCCGCCTCGCGCGCCATCGAACTTGTTGGCACGTTTACGACGGCTGCAATGACCTGCCCCTGTTCGCGGCAATGGCGCAATGCGGCCAGCGTATCAGCGGTTTCGCCGCTCTGGCTGATAAACAGCGCCAATCCGCCTTCGGGCAGGATCGGTTCGCGGTATCGGAACTCACTAGCGAAATCGATGTCGACCGGCACGCGGGC
>DFBR01000201.1:8626-10049 GCA_002367375.1 Erythrobacter sp. UBA3075
TTCTGCATGAAGTGGCGATAATTGCCCTTCTCAATCGAAGCTGCAGAAGCGCCAGACGTGCGTACTTCGCGCGTCACTTCATTGCCTTCAACATCGCGGATCGTGGCTTCGTCACGCGTAATCGTGACCCAATCGCCTTCCTCCAGATAGCAGATCTGCTGGGTGAGCGGCGCAAGTGCGAGCGCATCGGAACCAAGATACATCTCCCCCTCGCCATGCCCAACCACCAGCGGCGATCCGAGCCGCGCGCCGATCAACATATCGGGGTGATCGCGAAAGGCGATGGCGAGTGCAAAGGCGCCGCGCAGGCGCGGCAGTACGGTCTGCACCGCATCTTCCGGCGAGTGACCCGCCTCGATCTCGCGGCTGATCAAATGGACAACCGTCTCGGTGTCGGTTTCACTCTCGAAGCTGCGGCCATCTGCGCGCAGCTCGTCACGCAATTCCTTGAAATTCTCAATGATGCCATTGTGGACGAGCGCCACGCGCTCGGTCGCGTGCGGGTGCGCGTTCTTTTCGGTTGGTGCGCCATGGGTTGCCCAGCGTGTATGGGCGATACCGGTTTCGCCGGGAGCAGGATTGCTAGCCAGCTCCTCAACCAGATTGTTCAGCTTACCTTCGGCACGGCGGCGGACCAGTTCGCCATCGTGGATCGTGCAGACGCCCGCGCTGTCATAGCCGCGATATTCCATCCGGCGCAGGCCATCGACCATCCGCTCTGCCACATGGCCATTGCCGACAATTCCGATAATTCCGCACATATTGCTTGGTTCTCCGCCGCATTAATGCGGGAATTTGGTGTCTACGAATTGATGAGTGAATGCCACCGGGTCGGGCTCGGTTCCGTCCATGGCAAGAAACTTGACGCGGCCCTGTTGCCAGATTTCGCGAATGCTGGCCTCCATGCCTTCGGGAAATTGCATCCGCGACGTCACGATGTCCCGCCAACTGCCTTTGGCCCCAAAGGTGGCGCGAAAGTGCGGCTCGGCTTCGGTCAGCCAATTGGCATTGGCGTCATCAAGGTGACCGATGGCAGCAAGGACATAGCTGTCGAGCAGGCGCAGGAAGGGCTTGCCTTCGTAACGGTCGCTCACTTGCTGGCGGCCTTCTTCTTTTTCTTCATGGCGTCATGAAAGCGGTCCGCCCAACCGGGCTTCACCAGCTGTTCGGCCCGCACCATGCGCAATTCCCCGTCACCCACGTCGCGGCTGACCGCGCTGCCAGCGGCAACAATCGCGTCCGCGCCGATATTCACCGGAGCGATCAGCGCACTGTTTGAGCCGATAAAGGCGCGCGGACCGATATTGGTCTGGTGTTTGAAATAGCCGTAATAATTGCAGGTGATCGTGCCAGCGCCGATGTTTGCGCCTGCGCCGATGGTTGCATCGCCGAGATAGGACAAATGGCTCGCCTTGGCGCCCTC
>DFBR01000151.1:0-1669 GCA_002367375.1 Erythrobacter sp. UBA3075
GGGGAATGGTGAGTAGCTGCGCCTCATCATCGTCGGCGAGGGGCTGGATAAAGCCGCAGTGGCTATCCGTCCGCACGTCCCAGCCCTCACCCGGAGGCCCGCCGCGCAATTCGACCGTCGTGCATCCCAGACGCAATGCGTATTCGCAAGCAGCATCGCACAGCGCTGCCGAGGAGTGCTCCTCGCTGGTCAATATCCCTCCTTCCACCGCAAATCCGCTGGAGGCGAGCATTCGGCCAAAGATGGGTGAGTGAACTTCAGTTAGCGGCAGCCAACCTGTGATAGCTCCGCCTTGCTCCGCAACCAGTCCGCGCGCGCGCTGGCCGGTGCCGTTCTCGATTGCCGCAAGCCATGCCGGGCGATGGAAGACCGAACCGCCCTGCTCGGCAACGAAGCCTTCAATCCGCGCAAATTCATCCGGTTCGCGCAAGTCGGCAACGCGCACCTGCACGCGCGACAGAGCGAAGGGCGCGTTCATATTCCGATCTCGTATTTCGCCGCCTTCTCGGCCGCGAGCCGCACGGCTTCGCGGTGCGCGATCAAATCAATCCTGCCCCATGAAAAATCTCGGATCAGCTGGCTCAGCTTGTCCGACATTTTTTCCAGATTGGTGTAGTGCCGCAACCGCGAGCGCAGTGGAGCGCCTGATACGCGCGGCTGACCTGGATCGATTTCCCAGGGGTGGAAATAGAAAATGGCGGGCCGTTGATCTTGCCCGTTCACCTGGCGGATGGCCCAGCGGCTAAAGGCGTAGGGCAGCACGCGGAAGAAACCGCCGCCACCTGCTGCAAGCCGCTTGCCGCGAAATTGCGCTGTCGTGACCGGCAGTTCGATCAAATCGTGCCATGGCAATGGCTTGAACGCGAAACGCGGCGCTTCGGCCCAACCGTAATGGTCGTGCGAAATCGGGGCGACGCTGGAGGAATAGAGATAGCCCTGCTCAGCCAGCTCCATGAAGGCCCATGGCGTGCGCTGATCAATCGAGAAGCTGGGAGCGCGATAGCCGATCACGCGCTTGCCGCAGCAATCTTCGATGGTCTTGCGCGTTTTCTCGATATCGCGCGCGAACGTCTGGCGATCCATGCGGAACACCCGCTCATGGTCCCACCCGTGGCTTGCGACTTCGTGACCGCGGCGGCTGATTTCGCGCAGCAAGCCGCCATGCCGCGCAGCGACCCAGCCCAGTGTAAAAAACGTCGCCGTGGCATTGGCTTCATCGAACAGGTCGAGGATAGTGTGGACATTGCGTTCCACCCGGTCATCGAGCCCGCCCCAGCTGTCTCGCTCGATCACATCCTCGAACGCGCCCACCTGAAACCAATCCTCGACATCGACCGACAGGCCGTTGGCGATGACTTCTTCGGTCGCGTGCTGATTTTGAAAGGTGATTGCGTTCACGGAAGAAAGGTCCTCATGCCGCCTTGCTCGAATCCATTTCGCCTTCGATCCACTCAATCAACATGGTCAGCGTCTGGCGGATCGAGCGTTCCTGCTCGAAGCTACGCGCTTCAATGGCGGCGATTTGCTCACGCATTGCTTCGATCTCCGGTTTCACGTCGTCGATCTCTGGAACATTGATCTGGTGCGAAAGCGCGACCACGGCGTCCTGCAATTCGGCAATCTGCGCGTCGCGTTCAGCCAGCGCGGCTGAAATTGTCGCGACATCGAA
>DFBR01000151.1:1694-3950 GCA_002367375.1 Erythrobacter sp. UBA3075
GGCGAAGGCGAAGGCGGCGCTTCAGGGAAAGCACTTTCCGCGTCCATTTCAGACAACACCGTTTGCAGCATGGCCGCATCGATGCGTGAGCGTTCCTCCACCGCGCCCATCAGCATCAAGCGATTGGCAATCTGGTTGACCCGGCGGGGAATACCGTCGGAGGCTTCGTGCAATTCAGCAAATACGCGCTGATCGAAAGATGGATTGCCATCCCACCCGACCTTCTTGAGGCGGTGGATGATATAAGGCTCGATCTCGTTCTTCTGCATCGGCTCCAGATGATGCGCAGCGATGACCCGCTGGCGCAGCTGCTCCAGTCCAGGATCGCTTTGCAAGGTAGTGCGGAATTCCGGCTGACCCAGCAGCAGCGTCTGCAACAACGGATGGCTGCCAAGCTGGAAGTTGGAGAACATGCGCAATTCTTCGAGCGCTTCGACCGAGAGGTTCTGCGATTCGTCCACCACCAGCAGGCAGCGGCGCCCCGCGCGGGCCTCATCATGCAAGAAACTTTCAATCTCGGTGAGCGCAGTGGCCTTGTCATGCCCTTCAACATCAAGGCCCATGGCCCCGGCGACCACATGCACGACCTCTTCCTCGTCCAGCTTGCTCGTTACGATCTGCGCGACGGTAACGGCGCTGGTGTCCAGACTTTCCATCATATGCGCGATCAGCGTCGATTTGCCCGAACCAATCTCACCTGTAATGACGATGAAGCCCTCGCCCTGCGCCAGACCGTATCCCAGATATGACAGCGCTTTGCGGTGGGTGATCGAGCGGAAATAGAATTCCGGATCTGGGGTCAGCTGGAAAGGCTTGCCGCTCAGGCCGTAAAAATTGTCGAACATGGTTCCGGTTTCCCTTGGCTCGTCAGAAGCTGTAGCGAAGGCCGACCAGAGCCGAAGCGGCTTCATAGTCGAGCAGATCTTCGCGCGAGATGATGTCGAGGCCGACGGCGGCAGTGCCGCTCAGCCCTGCGAGGAGATTGCGATCATAGGCGGCAGTTGCGCTGTAGCCGATGACTTCACCGGCATTGTTCAGACCGCTGTCGAACAGCGTGGCCGAGCCGCCAATTGAGAGTTGCGACTGCCGATCAAGTTGGCGTGAAGCATAGCCTGCGATCCAGTAATTCTCATCGGCGATGCCGTCGATGCCCGCCAAAACCGTATTCTCGCCCGCAATGAATGTGCGGCGATCATAGCCTGCGCCAATGCCCCATGAGGTGCGTGCGCTGCTGGCACCGTAACTTGCCGAAACGCCGCGGCTACGGAACACGCCTGACCGGATTGAGCCAAGCCGAGCGAGCGCGCAATTGTCTCCCTCGCTGCCCATCACACAGCCGCCCAGATCACCCGTCACGGGGTTACGGAAAGCGTCGAAATCGGTGCCGAGCTCGTCCAATGCGCCGACCAATTGTCCACCAAAGCTATTAATGTTGTCATAGACAGAGACGCCAAGGCTCGCATTCGGGCTTGGTGCATAGGAAAGTGAGCCGTAATAGGTCGTCGAGCCATAGCGGCGCCCTACTGAAGCGGTCAGCGAAGTCCGGCGGCTGGGCCGCCACATCACGCCAACATCCCAGATGATACCGTCGGTTTCGTAAGCGATCTGGCGCGGTGCGCTTTCGTCGGTGACAAAGCGCCCATCGGGGCCAATCACCGGATCACCATTCGTATCGCGCACCGCATCACGGCTGGAGACTTCGACATCTTCATATCCAACGCCGCCGATCAACGCGACGTTGGGTGAGACTGGTACAGTAACATCGGCACGCACATGGCGATCATCCACGCGCTGATCGAGGTTCGATACGTCCTGCCGGTTCCAGCCCGCGCCCGCACCAACGCCAATGGGCAAGACGGTGTCAGGAGCAAATCCGGCGCGCACCACGGCATTGTGGGTGGTGGCTTCATCAAGAATATCGACGGGCTCCGTACCCGGTGCCACCAGTACCGCATCGGGAGATTCCACGCGGGTATAGCCGAGGCGATAGGCTCCGGTAACTTCTGCTTGGCCCACTTGAGTCTGGACCGCCGGTCCGGCGTAAACGGAGTAAATTTGCGTCGTCGCATCATCATTGCCGCCAAAACCGCCAAGCGAAGTCGCGCCATTGCCTTCTACACGTGTGCGAGAAGCAAGACCGCCCGCCTCGAACGTAACGGCAGGACCTGCGAGAGCGAGCGACGTGCGCGCAATACCGGAAAACGTGTCTGTGTCCGCGACATCGTCGCCATAGCCTATACGCCGTTCGTAGCGCAG
>DFBR01000220.1 GCA_002367375.1 Erythrobacter sp. UBA3075
GACCGGATGCACCAGATGCTGACCGAAAAGGTGGGCCACCCGGCCAGCGGAGCCAGCACCGCCTGGGTCCCCTCGCCCACAGCCGCCGTGCTTCACGCAACGCATTACCACGCCTGCGATGTGGCCAAACGCCAGCGGGAGCGCGCGAACGAACTCATCGCGCCGCTCGAAAAACTGCTGAGTGTGCCGTTGGCGCAGGCTCCGAAATGGTCGGATGACGAGATCCATGAGGAGTTGCGCAACAATGTGCAGGGCATTCTCGGCTATATGGTGCGCTGGATCGATCAGGGCGTCGGCTGTTCAAAAGTGCCTGACATCCACGATGTAGGCCTGATGGAAGACCGCGCGACGCTTCGCATCTCCAGCCAGCATATTGCCAATTGGCTGCAGCACGGCGTCATCGACCGGCTCGATATTGACGAGGCGTTGCATAAAATGGCGGCTATCGTCGATGCCCAAAATGCAGGCGATCCAGCCTATCGCCCGATGGCGCAGCACCCACGCGAATCAATCGCTCTGGCTGCTGCACGCGAGCTAATAATAACCGGCACACACCAGCCGTCAGGCTATACCGAGCCCGTGCTGCACCGTGCGAGAGCGCGGGCTAAAGCGGCGAGCTAGCCGACCAAAGGTAGCAAAGGGCAATGGCCTGAATTTGGCGAAGGCGGCGGTGGTGGACAGGATAGGATTCGAACCTATGTACGCTTGCGCGGGCAGATTTACAGTCTGCTGCCTTTAACCACTCGGCCACCTGTCCACACCGGTGCCGGAATGCGGGTTTTAGCCCGCGGTTTGGGGCGCTTCGATCAAGCGCCGTCCAGCCGAGAGGCGCCGCTTTGGCGAAGCACCGCTTGCCTGTCAATGGGCCTGCTGGCAGGAGCGCGCCAAAGAAAGGCATAAACTATGGCCAAGGGTGGCAAAAAGAACCTGCGCGGACGCGCCGGACGGATGCAGGGCGGGCGCGGATCAGGCCGGGCCAACAAGGGGCATGTGCGCCTGTGGGGTCGCCATGCTGTGGAAGCTGCGCTGATGAATCCGCGCCGCCAGCACCGCAAATTATGGGCCACGCTGGACGGCATCGATTCGCTCAGCGGTGAATTGCCGCCTGACTTCCCGCTCGAGCGCGCCGAAGTGGCTGACCTTGCGCGGCTGGTAGCCAAGGACGCACCGCATCAGGGGCTGGTGCTGGAATGCGAAGCCTTGCCTGATCTTCACCTTGCTGACGTGTTGGAGGGAGAAGCAACGCGCCCCATCGTCGTGCTCGATCAGGTTACCGATCCGCATAATGTCGGCGCGCTGCTGCGTTCTGCCGCCGCCTTTAACGCCGCTGCCATCGTGACACAGGACCGCCATGCTCCGCCCGAAAGCGGCGTCATTGCAAAATCGGCATCGGGCGCGCTGGAAATCGTGCCATGGGTGCGTGTGGTCAATCTGGCGCGCGCGCTCGAAGAGATGGCGGAGGCCGGTTACTGGCGCATCGGTCTGGCTGGTGAGGCTGAAGCAAGTTTCGCCGAAGCTCTGCCCGCTGGTCCTGTCGCCGTAGTGCTGGGCGCGGAAGGCGAAGGAATGCGCCACAATGTCGCGCAGCATTGTGATGCCCTCGCTCGCCTGCCGATTAGCGAGGCGATGGAGAGCCTGAACGTCTCCAACGCAGGGGCAATTGCTCTGTATGCTATAGCAACCCGGTAAACCGGAGGATTGATCGCATGACAGCTTACAATGATGGCAAACGTTTCGCCGCAGCAGCAACGCTTCTAGCGGGCAGCGCTCTGCTTACAGGCTGTCTTGTCCAGCCAGGCACTTTCGATGCGACTTTGCACCTCCAGTCGGACCGGCAATTCACCTTCACTTACGAGGGCGAAATCATCATGGCGGGCATGTCGGAGCTTGCGGAAATGGCGCAGGGTGCCGAAGGTGAGCAGACATGCTTCACTGAAGGGCAGAGCAAGGAGCGTCCCTGCACCGAAGCGGAACTGGCCGAGCGCGCGCGCGATGACGCTGCGGGACGGGCAATGTTCGAATCGATGGCTGGCGGCGTCGACCTGTCCGATCCCGAATCTGTTGCCGAGATGACTGAAGCGCTTGAACGACAGGTTGGCTGGAACAGCGTGGAATTCATGGGTGACGGCGTGTTCGTGGTCGATTTTGCGATATCGAGCACTTTGGGACACGATTTCGACTTCCCCACCTTTGAGAACATGCCGATTTCCAATTCATTCGTGCAGGTACGGCTGCGTGAAGATGGTCGAGCCCGGATCGAGGCGCCCGGCTTCACCCCGGCAGGCAGCGATCCTTTCGCCGCCATGATGCTGGGCATCTTCGGGTCGTTTGCCGCCATTGGAGAGGCCAGCGAAGGCGAGGAGACGACAGGCGCAGATGATATGCCCGATCTCGAAATGCCGCCGATCGAAGGCACGTTCCGCATCGTCACCGACGCGCGCATATTGGCAAACAATACCGATGAGGGGCCGACGGATGGGCCGCGCGGTCAGACGCTGGAGTGGGATATCAGCCCTGCCAACACCGTCACACCCAGTGCGCTAATCGCGTTCGAATCCTGACAAAAGGAAAGGGCCGCCCCATTGGGACGACCCTTCTCCATGCCCGGCGGAGATCCATCCGCCCGGCATCCCCCCTTCCGCAAGCGGATTAGTTGACCGCGTCCTTCAGGCCCTTACCGGCCTTGAACTTTGGCTGCGTCGAAGCCTTGATCTGCATCGGTTCACCGGTGCGCGGATTGCGTCCGGTCGAAGCCTTGCGCTTGGCGCAAGAGAACGTGCCGAAACCGACCAGGCGTACCTCGTCACCTTTCGACAGCGTGTTCGTAACCGTATCGAACACGGCTTCAACAGCCTTGGTCGCATCATTGCGCGAAAGGCCGCTCGAATCTGCGACGGCTCCGATCAGTTCGTTCTTGTTCATTTTCAGGTAGACCCCCTCACTTGAAGTGATTGACTGCGATTGTGAATCGCTGCGCGATGCCGCAGAATTGAGCGAGTTTTCGCCGCGCTGTCAAAGGCAATCCCGCCCGGACCCGACCTTTTTTCCGACGAAACGAACGAAATGGACGTCAGGGTTGCCGAATTTTACGTCTGCTCGGCCTTCTTGGAAATCTCTTGAGCGGACCGCAAAGCCCGCCCCGGAGTCGCCAAACGTTAGTGCGCTGTCGTCGCGGGCGGTGATCCCGACGCCTGACCTTGCGGTTGGCTGGCAAGATCATCCGCCTCAGTCCATTCAATCGGTGCCGGAATAGCGGTCAACGCCCGTTCCAGCACCTGATCCACATGGCTGACGGGAATGATTTCCAGCCCTTCCTTCACATTGTCGGGAATTTCGGCGAGGTCTTTCTCGTTATCTTCCGGGATCAGCACCGTCTTGATGCCGCCGCGCAGGGCCGCAAGAAGCTTTTCTTTCAGCCCACCGATCGGCAGCACACGGCCGCGCAGCGTAACCTCGCCGGTCATCGCGACATCAGGTCGCACGGTAGTCCCAGTGAGTGTTGATACGATGGAAGTGACCATGCCGACACCTGCGCTCGGCCCATCCTTGGGCACCGCACCTTCGGGCAAGTGAATGTGGACATTCTTGCGCTGGAAGATGCTCGGCTTGATGCCATAGGCAGGCGCGCGCGCCTTCACGAAACTGAAAGCGGCGGCGACAGACTCGGTCATCACCTCACCCAGCTTACCGGTGGTCTTCACTTCACCCTTGCCTGGCGTGGTGACGCTTTCGATGGTGAGCAATTCGCCGCCAACCGATGTCCATGCCAAACCTGTGACCGCACCAACCTGCGGCTCGTCTTCGGACATGCCGTGCTTGAATTTGCGCACCCCGGCAAAGTCACCGAGATTTTCCGCCGTGATGGTGATGCTCTCGGTTTCTTTTTCAAGGATTTTGCGCAAGCTCTTACGCGCCAGATTGGCAATTTCGCGTTCCAATGTACGCACGCCCGCTTCGCGCGTGTAATAGCGGATCAGATCGCGCAGGCCCTCTTCGGTCAGCGTGAACTCGCCTTCCTTGAGGCCATGATCGCTGACCTGCTTGTCAATCAGATGGCGCTTGGCAATCTCGACCTTCTCGTCCTCAGTATAGCCCTCCAACCGAATGATCTCCATCCGGTCAAGCAGCGGCTGCGGCAGGTTGAGGCTGTTGGCCGTGGTGACGAACATGATGTCCGACAGGTCGATATCCAGCTCCAGATAGTGGTCCTGGAACTTGTTGTTCTGTTCGGGGTCGAGCACTTCGAGCAGGGCGGACGCGGGATCGCCGCGGAAATCCTGCCCCAGCTTGTCGATCTCATCGAGCAGGAACAGCGGATTGCTGGTGCCCGCCTTCTTCAGATTCGACACGATCTTGCCCGGAAGCGAGCCGATATAGGTCCGTCGGTGGCCGCGAATTTCGGCCTCATCGCGCACGCCGCCGAGCGACTGGCGAATGAATTCGCGACCCGTGGCGCGCGCTATGGACTTGCCGAGGCTGGTCTTGCCGACACCGGGAGGGCCAACGAGGCACAGGATCGGGCCTTTCAGCTTGTTGGTGCGCGCCTGCACGGCGAGATATTCAATGATGCGGTCCTTGACCTTGTCGAGCGCGTAGTGATCGGCGTCGAGCACTTCCTGTGCCTTGCCGATGTCCTTCTTGAGGCGGCTTTTCTTGCCCCACGGCAGACCCAGCAGCACATCGAGATAATTGCGCACGACCGTCGCTTCGGCGCTCATCGGCTGCATCGAGCGCAGCTTTTTCAGCTCACTCTCGGCCTTGGCCTTGGCTTCCTTGGAAAGCTTGGTCTCGGCAATCTGCTTGGCCAGTTCGGCAAGTTCATCAACGTCGCCATCTTCGCCGCCCAGCTCGCTCTGGATCGCCTTCATCTGTTCGTTGAGGTAATATTCGCGCTGGGTCTTTTCCATCTGCCGCTTCACACGGCCACGAATCTTGCGTTCGACCTGCTGCACCGAAAGCTCGCTTTCCATCGCGGAAAACACCATTTCCAGCCGCTTGAGCGCATCGGTTTCGGCGAGCAATTGCTGCTTGGCATCGACCTTGGCAGAGAGGCTGGCGGCGATGGCATCCGCCAGCTGGCCCGCATCCTCGATATCGGCAAGCTCGCCTTCAATATCTTCGGGCAGCTTCTTGTTGGTGCGGGCGTAGTCGGCAAATTGTTCAAGCGCACTGCGCATCATGGCGGCGACTTCGGTGCCGCTATCAGTGGTTTCGTCGAGTGCGGCGGTCTGCGCGAGGTAGAATTCACCATCGAGCCGCATATCGCTCATTTTGGCGCGCGCCTTGCCTTCGACCAGCACGCGCACCGTGCCGTCTGGCAGCTTGAGCATCTGCTGCACCTGCGCGATCGTACCGATATCATAGAGATCGCCCTGTTCGGGATCGTCAGTGGCAGGATCGGTCTGCGCAACGAGGAAAATATCCCGCTCCGCCTCCATCGCCGCCTCAAGCGCCGCAACCGACTTGTCACGTCCGACAAACAGCGGGACGACCATGCCGGGGAACACGACAATGTCGCGCAAGGGGAGAAGGGGGTAGGCGTTCATCAATATATCCATGCGTTGCGCGGCGTTTCAGGAACGCCGCTGAGACTTGACCAAAGATATGGGGGCGCAGCGCCGAGGCTGCAACGGGTGTGGATGGTTAGGTGTGGATTGGG
>DFBR01000144.1 GCA_002367375.1 Erythrobacter sp. UBA3075
GGCGTAGTGTTTGGCAAAGGCAAGGACGTGCAGAATTCGGCGGAAACGAAGGCAGGCGCAATTGCTGTCGACGGTTTCGACTTCCTCAACAATTCATCCGAAGTGGCACGGCTGTGGGTCGAGAATAATGGCCCCGCCACCTGCCTGATCCAGCCCGATGTGCTGCAGGAGCCGGAGATGTTCGGCATGTTGATGGTCGATACGGTCCGCCATGCGGCGCGCGCCTATGCGCAATGCTACGGCCTGTCCGAAAAAGAGGCGCAGTCACGCATCTGGCAGGGTGTCGAGATGGAAAGAGACAACACCACCACCGGGCTCGATACGGTGCAGGATTTCGGGTCAACAAATTGAGACAAGCAAATTGATCCGCGCCCGCGCCCTCTTTCTGTGTGCAGCAGCCTTCAGCCTGCAAGGCTGCATACTGGCCGCTGCGGCAGTGCCGCTGCTGGCGACCGGCGCGGTGGTGGGCAATGCGGTGCTGGGTGAGCGCACGCGGCAGGCGATTGCCGAAGGCAATGAAATTGATCCGGACAGCATCGCCATCGCCTCTCTGGGGCAATATGCGCTGGTAGAATCGGGTGAGCTTCCCGCGCCTGTCGCACCTGCCCCGCTGGACGGTGCCTATGCCGATTTGCGCGTCCATACTTTCACCGCGCTGGCGGCCGGGATGGAGGGACAATTCTCTGCACTGCTCGCCGACCCCACCAGCCTGCAACCCACCCGCGCGCAGTGCGAGGCAGAGGTGCCCGCGATCCTGATCGACCTCGATCCGGCGGACGCACTGATGGCGCTGGATGGCAGGGTGGAGCGCTATCCGGCGCTTGTTCCCACGCTCGATGCACTGCGCAGCCAAGGTGTCGCTATCGCCTGGATTACCGACCGGGAGCCGCAGGATGCAGGCGCAATCCGCCGACGCCTGATCGAATCCCGCCTCGACCCCACCGGGCGTGATCCGCTGTTCGTGCAGCGCTTTCCCGGAGAGGGAAAGCAGGAACGCCGCCAGGCTCTGCTGGAAACACATTGCGTTATCGCCATTGCGGGCGACGAGCGCCGCGATTTCGACGACCTCTATCTCTACCTCATCGACCAATCCTCCGCCGGCGGCCTAGAGCCGATGATCGGCGATGGTTGGTTCCTGATCCCCAATCCGCTCGACTGAAGGAACGACATTTATGGCCCAAGAGCCTAAAGGATGGACTCGTGATGAAATGGCCGCCCGCGCAGCGCAGGAGCTGCAAGACGGCCATTACGTCAATCTCGGCATCGGCATCCCGACGCTGGTCGCCAACCACATTCCCGAAGGCATGCAGGTAACCTTGCAGAGCGAAAACGGGATGCTCGGCATTGGTCCCTTCCCTTACGAGGACGAGGTGGATGCCGATTTGATCAATGCCGGCAAGCAGACCATCAGCGAATTGCCGCACAGCGCCTATTTCGACAGCGCGACCAGTTTCAGCATGATCCGTGGCGGACATATCGACCTGACTGTGCTGGGCGCGATGGAAGTTGCCCAAAATGGCGACATCGCCAACTGGATGATTCCGGGCAAGATGATCAAGGGCATGGGCGGCGCGATGGATCTTGTCGCGGGCGTCAAAAAGATCATCGTGGTGATGGAGCACACCTCCAAGCACGGCGATCCCAAGTTCATCCCTGAATGCACTCTGCCGCTAACCGGGACCAATGTGGTCGACATGATCATCACCGATCTCGCCGTGTTCCAGCGCCCCGATCATGACAGCCCGTTCAAGCTGATCGAGCTGGCACCGGGCGTCAGCGCAGAGGAAGTCGCGGAGAAGACGACGGCGCATTACGAGGTTGCTCTGTAAAGAGGTCAATCCCAACCTCCGTTCGTCCTGAACCTGTCGAAGGACGTTCACGTCGGCGCCCTACGACAGGTCCAAGACGAACGGAGGATTATGATGAGCAGTTACACCCTCATCACTGCGAACCGGAACTATTCAAGCTGGTCACTGCGTCCGTGGGTGCTGATGACGGCTCTGGGTATCCCGTTCGCCGACCGGATCGAGCCGTTCACACAGGCGGTGAATTACGACGCTTTCCGCGAATTCTCACCCACTGGCCAAGTCCCAGCCCTTCTAGATGGCGAGCGCACCGTATGGGATTCGCTCGGCATCGTGCTTTATCTGGCCGAACGGCATGACGGCATCTGGCCAGCGGATGAGGCCGCGCGCGCCTTTGCCATGTGCAGCGTTTCCGAAATGCACGGCGGATTTTCAGCCTTACGCAACCAGTGCCCGATGAATGTCGGTGTGCGGGTAAAAATGCCCCCACATGACGATGCGCTGGCCAAGGATGTGGCGCGGCTGGGCGGATTGTTCGCGGAAGGTCTGGAGCGCTTTGGCGGGCCGTGGCTCGCCGGGGCGGACTTCACTGCGCTCGATGCTTTTTTCGCTCCCGTCGCCTTCCGCATCCGCACGCATGGGCTGGAAGTCGGCAAAGGCCAGCAATGGGTCGATCACATCCTCGCCCACCCGGCCATGCGCCAATGGGAAGCCGAGGCACTCACCGAAGACTGGCGCGAGCCGAGCCACGAGAGCGAGATCGGCGCGAGCGGCGAATTGGTCGAGGATTTCCGAA
>DFBR01000224.1 GCA_002367375.1 Erythrobacter sp. UBA3075
ATGCACCGCTGCTGCTGCCCTATCCCGGAACGCCGGATATATTTGCAGCCAGCATCCTCGCTCGAAGAAACGGTCGCAAGCTGGTGCTCGACGCATTCCTGCCGATTCATGACACCATTGTGCGCGACCGGGGGATGGTGCGCGAAGGCAGCCTGAAGGCGCGGTTCCTGCGAGCATTTGAGAGGGCGGGGCTGCGCCGAGCAGATGTTATCCTTGTCGATACTGATGCGCATGGCGAATTCCTCTCGCAGGAATACGGCATTCCAGTGGATCGATTTGTCACCGTGCCAGTGGGCGCGGAACCACTGTTCGACCCGCAAGCAACGCTGCTGCCGCTGGATCACCTTGTCCCGGCCGATGACGAGGTTCCCGTCGTGCTGTTTTACGGACAATTCATTCCGCTTCACGGCCTCTCTACAATCCTTGAAGCGGTGCGTTTGACGCAGGATGACGCGATCAGGTGGGTGGTTGTCGGTAAGGGGCAGCAAGAGCCGGTCATGCGGTACTTCCTTGCGGAAGATGCGAGCAGCCAGCTGTTATACCTCCCTTGGCTGGACTATCAAAAATTGCCATCGCTGATCGCGCGCGCCGATTTGTGCCTCGGCATATTCGGCGGATCGAACAAGGCATCGCGGGTTATTCCGAACAAGGTTTTTCAATGCCTTGCGATGGGCAAGCCGGTGGTCACTCGCGCCAGTCCAGCCATTGATGCGCTGGCGCAGCGCTATCCGAATACGCTCATCACAGTGCCGCCCGAAGACCCGCAGGCGCTGGCTGATGCTGTCAGAAAGGCGCTGACTGGTCGGGTCGAGCTGTCAGGTCTTCCTGCCGGTGCGATGGAGGATTTCAGCCCCGAAGCGGGGGTGACGCGGCTGGTGGCAAAGCTGGAGGATCAGGCGGAAAGCGGAGCATAGCCGCAGCGCGCCATCGTCTCGCCCGCAATCTCGTCGACCAGAGCGCGTTCGGTGTCGGTCCAGCGTGTCCAGTCGTCAGGCTCCGCGCTGCTGGAGTTCTTTTTGGGCCGACGCAGTGGTTCGATTGTCTGCACTTCATAAGTCCGGTCTGGAAATGTGCCTGCGAATTCGGCCAACTCTTGCAGCGGCTTGTCTTCACCGGAGAACAGCTCCTCAAATTTGAAAATGCGCATGGTATCGCCTGTTTCGGTGGCATCGAGAAGGCGGGAATTGATGCAATTCCAGTGCCATGCAAGCCGACCGACGGGGCCGATTTTATCCCAGCGCGGCGCATTGACCTCATCACCAACCCGTTCGGGCGTCACTGGACCGGGCGGAAAATAATGCGTCCACGGAACATAGCCATGGCGCGGATTGTGCGACATCCATGAAGCGATCCAGCTGCGCGGGTCGCGCACCACGCCGACCACCTTGGCGCCAGGAAAGATTGTGTCGATATGGCCAGCAAACATCCACCAGCGGCAATAGCTTTCCACGATAAGGCCCGCTTCGACCTGTTGGTGATAGCGCGCCCGTTCCCCGCGCAAGGCTGTCGCCGCTTCATCCAGCGACATTTCGCCTGTGAGGAATTTGGTGCCGTGAATGCGCAATCCCGCGCGGCCCAATGCGCGGTTGGCGATCACATGGCGAAAGCCGAAGCGTTTGATCCGCTCGGCTGTCAGGTGGGAGAAGCCTGCGAACATGTCTGGCTCGTGCTCGGACCAGCAATCTTCAAGGCAGAGCCGCAATTGATCGCCAAAGAAATTGGTGCCGGTGCGCCCGCCAGAGGCGATAAAGGTGAGGTGCTTAGGCATTGGCGGGGCTCGGCTCTGTGCTTGGGCGCGAAAGCACAAGTGCGGCCAATCCGGCGGCGGCCAGTCCGGCAATGCGGTTGAGACCGACGGCGAGGAAAGCCGCAGCGGGGAGGACAGCGGACTGCGTGGCAAAGGCTGCGGCAAGCCCCTCGCTGATGCCAAGCCCGCCTGGCGCGATGGCCGCAGCGGAACCCAGTATATTGGCGAGCGCAAACAGGAGCGCTTCGTCGGCAGCAATCAGCGTGCCGGTTGCGGCGAATGCGACCGTCAGTCGAAGCGCAACAAGGCCGATCCCCAGCACGCGCAATCCGGCGGCAGAAAGCGCGACAGTCCAGCTATGGCGCAACGCAATCCAGCCGCCCGCAAGTAGCATGCTTGCCGCGCCAGCTCCCGCTACAATCAACGCCAGCCAGCCGGTTGCTGTAAGTGCGACCGACGCGGCAAGCGCCGCACAACCGATCCACAAAAGCGCAAAAGCCAGCACCAGCGCAGAGCTTTCACCCGCGCGTCCACCTTGTTGCATCAGCGCTCCGGCACGCACGATTGCACCGCCCGGAAGCGGCAGCAGTTCGGCGATATTGGCCCATGCGCTAACGGCAAAGCCGGTGCGGAAATTCAGCGGCACGTCGAGCGCCTTGCCCATCAGCATCATATTGACACTGGCATAGGCGAGCCCGAGCGGGGCGAGGGCGAGCAACACCAGCAACAAGACGGGATCGTAGTCGCTGGGCGACAGGCCCAATGCGCGCACCGACCAGATTCCGCCGCCAACAAATATCGCGAGCGCCAGCAGTGTGGCAGGCAGGCGCAAGCGCTGCATCATAGAGGCCGCTTTGGGGTTCATCAGAAGCCTGTCCAATAGGGCCGTGCTGGGGCGGACCGAGCGGGAGCTTCGATATTCTCGCCCCACAGCAGGCCCGATGGAGCTTCTTCAGCGCCGACAAGTGTAACCTCGCCGCGCGAAAGCGTCACCAGTGCGCCATCATCGTAGGGCTGGCCATCGACAATGAGTGATCCTTCAACCGTGTAGGTGCCGGGGACGAACACATTCCACACAAGCTCCTGTCTGACTTCGAGGCTGACCCCGGCGACCCAAGCAGGCCCCCAGACATGGCGATAGGTTTCGCGCAGCGCGGCGATATCGGCGGGATGGAACAGGCGGCTCTCTGGCAGATCATTCATGACTGCGAACAGTGTTGGGTTGGCCTCTTCCTCAACGGTGAGAAGCAGCGGCACAGGTGTTTCGAGCAGAGTGTCACGGAACACGGGTTCGCCGCGCCGGGCGTAATCGACCACGTTCCAATTCGTCATAAAGAAATTGGTCTTACGGTGATCTGGCAGGAACGCGGGGAAGTCGAAGTAATTGACCGGCTCGGCAAACATCTCGCTCACACCCGATTGCACGCTGCGCTGCGTGTCGAGCCTGCTTGGCCCGTCCGCCACCCATGCGACGCATGCAATGGCAGCGCATAAGGACACATACATTGCTGTGCCGTAGCGGTCCGCAATCGGTCCGATGCCGCCAGCGAGTGAGGCCGCCACGGGGGCGAGCATGAAGGCGTAGAAATAGGGGTAGGTGTTCACATAGAACAGCACCCAGAATATCGGCGCGCTCAGCCCGGCAAGCGCAATCCGTTCTGCCGATGAAAAACGGCCTCCGCGCGCCACAGCGAGTAGTGTAAATGCTAAAGCGGCGAAGAACGGGATCCCGCCCAAGGCGGCCTGCGCAAAATAGCCCAGCTTGTCGGTCAGTAGAAATCCGAACATCGCATTGCCCGAACGGTTGAGTATCGCTTCGGCATCACCAGCCTGGGCAAGGCCGGAGACGTGCCAGACGTAGAGCAATCCTGCAACAAGTGCCGCGAGGGCGGGCGCAGCGACCAATTGTGCCAATCGGCCGCGCGAAAACTCGGAGTCAGACCAGCGCAGCCATGCGATCCCGGCAAAGGCGGGCAGCAGCAGGACAATCTTGATTGTGACCATAAAGGCCACGCCCATCAGCAGCGCAAAGCCAGCGATGGCCCAAAGGCTGAAGCGACTGCGGGTGAGGATTGCCAGCGATGCCATGCACAGCCCAGCGGCGAGCGGATCGTAGCGGAAGGCGAAGCCGTGCTGCATCACATAAATGACCGAGGCATATGCAAGCGCGCAGCACAGCGCCCGGTCCAGCGTGACAAAACGCCGTGCGATCAGCGCAATGGAGGCGCAGCTTGCGATCTCGCACAGCCACATGACGACGCGCCCTCGCACCACTTGGTCAACACCGGGCAAGTCCAGCATGGGAAGCCAGGCGAACAGCCGCGTGTGGAAGCTTTGCAAAGGGTGGTCGAGCTCGCCGCGGGCCAGTTCATGGACCAGCGCGAGATAATGGAATTCGTCCCAATTGATCGAACGCGCAAAGACAAGATGCAGTTGCAGGCCGAACACCAGCACCAATGCTGTGATGGGCCAGACAATGGAATTTTGCGCAGGCAGCGCCGCCAGCCAAGGCGCGCGCCTTGCATCGGCGGCGAGGGTGGTCATGCGGCTGTCCGGCGGGCTTTTTTGGCTTGCGCCTGCTTGTCCTGTGATGACTCAGCTTGCTTTGCATGAAGATCGGCGATGCGATCCTCCAGCGCGCGGGTGCGGGCGAGGTTTTCCTCGATGAGCTTGCGGTTGGCGGCGACCAGATCGGCCACCATACCCATGATCGCGACCAGCGTTCCCAGCACCAGCAGCGCGCCGCCGATGACCAGCGACTGGATATGCCCATCGCTATCACCGGATGCGTAGAACCACAGGAAACGCAGGATCGGCAGCAATCCGATGATGGCTATCAGCGAACCAGTCCCAACAAAGGCGCGCAGCGGTTTGTAGGCGGTGAAAGCGCGCGCCATCGTGATGCCCTGCTGCAGCACGAAACGCGGGATCGATTTGAACAAGCGGCTGGGGCGAACAGCGGCATGGGTGCGCACTGGCACGGTCAGGATCGCCATCCTCTTGCGACCAGCCTGAATGAGCATGTCGGTGGTGTAGGAGAACTCGGTCGTGATGTTGATGCGTTGCGCCGCCTCCCGGCTGATCGCACGGAAACCGCTCACCGCATCATTTACGTGAGTGCCTGCAAGGCTCTGCACGACGCCGCTGCCCACGCGCTGCATCAGGCGCTTGAGCGGGGAGAAATGCGCGTTTTCGGCAACGCCGCGATCACCGATCACGATGTCGGCGCGGCCTTCCACGATGGGCGTAACAAGTGCAGCTATGTCCCCGCCTTCATACTGCCCGTCACCGTCGGTGTTCACGACAATATCAGCACCCTCAGCGAGCGCGCGGTCGATACCGCTGCGAAAAGCGGCGGCAAGGCCGCGGTTGCGGCGGTGGGAGACCACATGATGCACGCCCCACTGCCGCGCGACTTGTGCGGTGCCATCGCTGCTGCCGTCATCGATTACGAGGTATTCAACCACGTCCACGCCGTCCACGCGTCGCGGCAGGGCTGCCAGCGTATCGGGCAGGCTGTCGGCCTCGTTCAGGCACGGAATCTGGATGATGAGCTTGGTCATGCATACCCCTGGGTCGGCTCCGGGGATGGGAAGCCGTTATAGGGACTTGTTAAGCATGAGTGTTTAACGCGTGGTAAAGGTCGGACAAAGCGATTGAATCGCGCCCGGCCGAGGCCTAAGCCGCTGCGAACCATGGTCGGGTAGACTGGGGCAGAAGGGCACCTCTTAATGCAACAATCGGACAGGGCAGGGCTGGTCTTTGCGCTGGCCGGATTCTGCGTGCTTTCGGTTGGCGACGCGGTGGTCAAAAGTATCGTCGACGAATGGACGCCGACTGCACTTGCCGCGTTCCGGTATTCGCTTGGTGCTGTGGGTCTTTCGGCGCTGCTGGCAATGCGCGAAGGGACCGCGCCTCTGCGCGAGATCCCGCGCCCGCTGGTCCAGGCTCTGCGCGGATTTGGCGTGGCGATGGCGACGGTCGCCTTTTTCGGCAGTGTGTGGCTGATGCCGCTGGCCGACGCGGTTGCGATCACTTTTACCCAGCCGATGATTACTGCGCTGCTGGCTGCGCTGTTTTTGGGCGAGCGGCTGCGGTTCACTACCATTCTGGCGACAATCGTGGCCTTTGTCGGCGTGCTCATCATCCTGCGCCCCAATTTCGCGGAGATCGGATTTGCCGCGCTGCTGCCGCTTGTCTGCGCTTTGGGAATGTCGATCCTCATCATGGCGAACCGGGCTGCGCGCGGTGGAGGTAGTGCGCTTGCCGCGCAGGCCTATGTCGCGGTTGGAGCAGCGGCCTTGCTCGTCCCGACAGCGGCGCTGGCGCATGCGACGGGGATCGAGGCAATTCGCTTTTTCTGGCCCGAATGGCATGTTCTCGCCCGCGCGGCGGTGGTCGCGATTACTGCCAGCACCGCGCATTGGCTGATCTTCATGGGCACGCAGCGGGCGGGTGCTTCTACCGTAGCTCCAATGACTTACGGACAATTGCTGATCGCCACCATGCTGGCCTGGATATTCTTCGATGAGGTGCCCGACCTTATCGCAATCTTTGGCGCAGCGCTGATCGTCGGATCGGGGCTGTGGCTGTGGTATTTGAGTCGCACCAGGCAGGTTGATCAAGGTGCTTCGTGATAAACGGCAGGCACTAATCTTGGTCGTTTAAGCTGGTGAAGAACTGACAGGGACTGCCGTACCGTATCACGCAGGGAGAAGCTGACCTTCCGGCAGGTGATGCCGGTGCAAGATCGGCGCGAATGTAGAGTTCAATCTGGCGCGGATAGAGAAAGGTGGTTTCCGCCAAAACATAGTCTTGCTCGATCGCTAGCCGCACGATTTGCCCAGTTTCAGCAATAAATCGCGGTCCACCCAATCCATCAGATATGACAATGGCTCCGGGCCGTTCGGCCATCACGCGTGCTGTTTCGTCAACGGGATCGACCGCCATTGCGCTACGTTCACGCGGGCTGGTCAAATGATCCGGGAAGACCAATCGCGTGGCAATACAATTGCCGGTCTGCGCGTAAAGCACGGTCGGGCCGTCAAAGATGAACAGGCAATCTTCGTCAGGAACATGTGCGTCTATTGCGGCTGCCAGTGCTGGAATAGCATTGCGGTGCGACAGAGTTCGTTCCAGTTGCTCGTCAAATGATGCGCAAACAACGGCCAGACCTATGGCAACTCCGGCAAACAATTTGTGTGATGGATGAAAGCTGAAAAAGCTGGCGGCCATTAGACATATGAATGGCAAGAGCGGACCGAAATAGTGAACGAACGGAGCGCCAAGCATCAGCAATGAAACGCATCCGGCTGCGGCAAAGGCCGTCGTCAGGGCAAACAATTGGACGTCAATTTGGTCCCGCGCACGAAGCGCAGCCTGCCATCCAAGCGCGGCGAAAATCAACAGCGGGAATGATGCCACGGCGATATGGCCACCGAAGTCTTCCACGAGGTCGGGGTCAAGCTCTCCGCGTTGGAAGATGGAGACGAAGTTGGCGAACATGAATGTCTCAAGCTCTCCATGCGCTGCAAAATACGCAACGAAGAGCAAGGTCGGCAACAGGCCAAGAAAACCATAGAGTGTCAGATTGAGAAGAATGCGTGGCACAAAAATGTTCAGTTGCCATAGCCGCCAGGCAGCGAGGACGCCGAACAGTGTGCAAAATGGAAAGACCGAATATTTGATCTGCAAGGTAACCCCGCCGAGCAGGGCAATGATGCATAAAATGCGGTGGACCTTCTCCGCATCATCGCAGGCAAACACTGTTCGCAGCAGCATGAGCTGGCCGAGCAGGATTGGCATCAGAAAAGTCTCTGACTGGCCCAAATGAATAATGAAGAGAGGAATATTCAGCAGGAATAGCAAGGTGACCGTGACGGCACCAAAAGACGTTCCGATGCGCTGCGCCATCGAGTAAATCATCAAGGCTGCCGCAATTGTGCAAAGCAGCCCCGGGATTTCATAGGCCAGCGAAGATGCACCGCCAATTGCGTGCATGGCTGCAAACAAGGCGAAGAGACCGGGTGGTTTGCGGTCCCACAAATCGCGATATGGCAATTCTCCAGCCAACCAGTTCTGCCCAATCACCGAGTAGAGCTGTTGGTCATAATCTGCTGCCGGATCGCCAAGGTAAGGGGCTCTCACGATCACCGAAGCCAGTATGATAAAGGCGATGACCCACACCCTACGCGAAGGACGCAAATGCAGGATGCGAGAGGGTTTTACCTGAGACCACCAGGCATCGATCATGAGCGTCTGCTTCATGTCCGCCTTCTTTCGCAGGGTAGGGCCAATCATGGATCTACCAACTCTAATCGCGCCGAACCCATGCGGTGAGCGTGCGGTCGTGCATCTCGACCGACAGGCGTTCTTCATAGTCAGCTGCCAGTGCCGCTTCGACGAGCGCGGTGGCCGCTTCATTCTGGATTGTCATTGGGCGGCTGGCGGTGACGATCGCGCCGGGCCTGGTCGCCAGAACACGCGCAACTTCTCCCGCCTGATCCACGCCCAGCGCGGCTGTCTCCAGCGCATTGTTGAGATGATCGGGATAGACGAACTTCGTCGGCACGCAGCTGCCGGTCATGCGGTAGAGTGCAGTCGGGCCATCCCACAACCACAGGCAATCAGTCTCGCTGCCAACATGCGGAGCAATCGCGGCGGCGAGATCATCAGCAGCCTGGCGCTCTTCCAGCGAATAGTCGTAACGGTCGGGCAGCGCGAGCAGCGCGAAGAAGCCTGCTGACAGGACCAGCGCCGGGAACATCCGCAGCGGACCGCTCCGGTCGAGTAGTGGCAGAGCCACCAGCGCGGCGGGCGCGGCCATGGCGGCATAGTAATAAAGGTAAACCGTCCCCGGCAGCAGCACCGTCGCCAGTGTCGATGCAGCCCAGCCGCAATAGAACATCCAATCGGCGAAAGGTTCTGGCCGCTTCATCCGAAACGCAGCATAGAATCCGCCCACGGCCAGCACCGCCAGCGGCGAGACGCCGAGCCAGTGATCGGGCGCCCAGCGACCTTGCGGCGCGGGCATCCGGTCGAAGAAAGACAGGACGTTGGCGAACAGGAATGCGTCAAACTCGCCGATCAGGGCGTAGAACATCCCGACCAGAGCGGTAGGCAGGAGGCCCAAGGCCACGAAGGTGGCGGCGAGGCGCGCAAGACGGGGAAGGGCACTGCCTCGGCGATGCTCCACCCACAGGGCGTAGAGGCCGAAAAACGCGCATTGCGGCAGCACGGTGTATTTCACCTGCAAGGCAATCCCGCCCAGCAGCATCGCCCACATGGCGCGGCGGGTGAAATGCGGGTGATCCGCATTAACCAGCAGCGCGGCCATGCCCAGCATTAGCGGCAGGAAAAAGACTTCGCTCTGCCCGGAATAGCTGGCGTAAGCGCACAGCAGCATGGTTGAAATCGCACCTGCCATCATGGCGGAAAAGCGCCCGACTAATCGCCGTGCGAGGAAATAGGAGAGCACCGCTCCGGCAAGGGCAAAGGCGAAGGCCATCAGCTGATAGGCAAGCGGACCGGGGCCAAACAGGGCATGAGCCGCCGCATAGATCGCGAACAGGCCAAAGGGCTTGCGATCCCACCAATCGACGAAGGGCAATTCGCCTTCGGTCATGCGCCAACCGATGAAACTGTAAAGCTGCTCGTCAAAATCGGCGACCGGATCACCGAACCAGATGGCGCGCGTCGCCAACACCAGCAAGGCGAGCAAGGCAAGCGGCAACGCCTCGCCGCGCATAAGCGCCGCGAGGCCTGTCTGCCTGGTGTTGCCAGCCGGGGCTGCCACTGTGTTCATCGCAACATGCGCCTCCTGTCCCGAATGCCTTGGCGCAAACGTGGTTAAGAAACCTTTATGAGCGGCGATAGCGCGCGAGGATT
>DFBR01000177.1:0-2021 GCA_002367375.1 Erythrobacter sp. UBA3075
GGTATGCCGGGAGCGATAAGGACGGTGTTTTCCAGTTCCAGCGTGTAGGTCAGATTGGTGAACCAGCGACCCACCGGCGGACCATCACCGCCGCCACCAAAACGCCCGAAACCGCGTCCACCTCGCCCTCGGCCACCGCCGCCACCACGGTTTCCGCCGCGCACCCGTCGTCCGTCAGTCTGCGGTCCACCAGAGGGTCCATCACCCTGACGCGCGCCGCCTTCGGCGCTGCAAATTCTCTCACTCAGCATGGTGAAACGTTCGGGATCGATCCGGCCATCTTCACCGGTTAGTCGCTGAAGCATACGCGGCGGAATTGTCAGCGGCTCACCATCTGGGCCAACGGGAGGCTGTTCGCCATTCTCTGCCGCTTCCAATACCGCATTGAACCGAGCAATCACGACATCGGGTTCAGCCTGACAGAATTGCGCCCGCATTTGCGCCATGCGTTCCGGGCTGGGTGGACCGCGCCGCGCGCCTTCCCCACCGCCGCCAGCCGGTCGCCCAGCGCTTGCGGGAGGTTCGCCACTGCCAGGTCCGCCGCGTCCACCGCCGCGCGCCTCGTCGCCCCCGCCAAAACGGCCCGACATATTGATGCCGAACTGAATACGCTCGACATCCTGCTCAGCGAAAGTGACGAAGCGTTCGTCCAGAACAGTCAGCGTTCCAGTCGGATCGCGCGTTACACGCCCTGGGAAAGCCGCCTCGATAGCCGGAGTCAGGACGGGGAAGCCCGAAGTGACATCTGCAGAGCTGTTGTCGAAATACTCGATCTGCAACCGCCCGTTGTCGATGAAGGGCAATTCCCAATTGATCCCGAATTTCCAGTCGCTCTGGCTTTGTGCCGGGAGCAGCGGATTGCCGCCGGTGATGACGGTCGCGAGCACGGTTTCATTGTTCGCGATGTCGAACACCGGCACATTTGGCGTAGCGATCTGCGCATTGCCCAGCTGGCTGAGCGATGGTGAGCTGTCGCGCTCGATATAGGTCGCGCTCAGCGTTAGCCCTTCAAGAATGCCCCAGTTTACTCCAGCCGACCAGTCGAACAGCGTTCCGAAATCGGATTGCTCGAAGACAGCGGCGTTGAAGTTGAGCGAGATATCGCCCAGCGCACCGCCGAAATCCTCGGCACGGCTGGTGATCGGAATGCCGATATTCAATCCGCCCTGCCAGCGAGTCCGGTCAAGATCGGTGATCTGTCCGATAGTGCGCGTGTCAGTGCTTTCGATACCATTGGCACGGTACCCTGCGACCGCGGTGACGGACATCTCGCCGCCGGGCAGATAGACCGGATTTCCACGCGCGGTCAGTAGTGCATTCACAGTGTAGGTATCGGTGACCGCCTCATCGAAACCCGCATCGGCAAAATCGCCAAGATCAGCATCGAGCGCGAGCGTCCCTGCTGCTGCTGCCGCGACCAGATCGGTCGTATCGAGGCGCAATTGGGTGCGGCTGACCGAGTCGCTGATCGTCGCATCGACCGTGCCTGTAATCTGCCAGTCGCCCACACCCGCATTCAGCGTCGCGGCGGCGGAATAGCTATTGCTGCCCCGGTCGACGCCCAGAGGATCAATCGCATTGAAACTGCGCAGCGCGGTTGCTCCGCCCGGATCGGTGAGCGCGACTGTATCGAGACCTTGCAGGCGCAGACTATCATCGCGTTCGTAAGTGCCATTCAGACTGACCGAATTGCCGCTTTCGCCAAGGGTCGTGGTCCAATTGACCGTCGCTTCCCAGCTCGAGCTATCGCCCACAAGGCTGCGGAAATCGGCCGGATCAGGGTCGCTTGCGACATCGGGAATATTGCCATCCGCCTGGATGACCCCGCGCTCGCCTTCGGTCAGCAGGCTGGAATTGTCCCATTCCAGATTGACGTTGAGGCGGCTGGGCCCGTCGATGCGTAGATAGGTGCCCTGCACTTCCTGCTGCGAGAAGCCGCCGTCGAAAGGCTGGCCATATTCGACTTCGATCCTCAGGCTGGAATAATTGTCCTTCAGGATGATGTTGACCACGCGCTGATC
>DFBR01000177.1:2054-4846 GCA_002367375.1 Erythrobacter sp. UBA3075
ATCGCTTCGGGCGGGTAACTACGCAATTCACGGAAAGATGAAATGCGCACGCCATTGACCAGAATTACAGGCCTCCCGCTGCCGCCGCGCCCACGCCCGCTGGTAACCTGCGGGCCGAGCGCTTCGATCAATTCGGCAATCGAGCCCGCGCCATAAGCGGCGATATCTTCCTGATCGAGCTCCAGAATAGGCGGCTGTGGTGCGTCAATCGTGCCGCGCAGGCGCGCTCCAAAGACGATGATCTCGTTGATATCGTCTTCTGACTGCGCCGGGTCCGGTCCTGTCGGTGGTTCCTGACTGGAGTCCTGTGCTGTCGGCTGCGCGTCTTGCGCGCTCGCGGAGGCCGCAATCGACTGACATGCGAGCATGGCCGCAATTGCCGCCAGGCTTGAGGAGGTGTGTGCGCGCACTACAAGTCCTTGAAAATTTTCGTCAGGATCCCACTTAATGGTGGGGTATGCGGTGCAATGCCTGAGACCACAAGATGGCCCAAAGTATCAATTTGTCGCAAAATACTGCGACATTTGGGTCACAATCATTCCCGCCGCAATTTGCGTATCAAGCGACACTTCCCTTTTTCGGGAGGGGCCGCTATGCGCGCTCGACGCGATTTTTCGCTCACAACAAAGGACTTGAGAAACTGAATGGCTAAAGAAGAACTCCTCGAAATGCGCGGCAAGGTAGTGGAGCTGCTGCCCAACGCGATGTTCCGGGTCGAGCTCGAAAACGGTCACGAAGTCCTCGGCCACACCGCCGGACGTATGCGCAAGAACCGCATCCGCGTGTTGGTGGGCGATGAAGTGCTGTGCGAATTGACGCCATATGATTTGACCAAGGCGCGCATCACCTATCGCTTTATGCCGGGCCGCGCTGGTCCTCCGGGCTACACGGGCTAATTGCTCAGGGCATGACCACGCCCGCCCCCACGCTCATCTTAGCATCGGCCAGCCCGAGGCGGCGCGAATTGCTCGCGCGGCTGGGGATGACGCCCGACGCCATCGCTCCCGCCGATATCGACGAGACGCCGCACAAGGCGGAACTTCCGCGCGTCTATGCCGAACGTATGGCGCGCGAGAAGGCGCTGGCGGTTGATGCTGGCACCTCGCACGTTCTGGCTGGCGATACAGTCGTAGCCTGCGGACGCCGCATTCTCCCCAAGGCAGAAGACGAAGCGACCGCGCGGCGGTGCCTCGAATTGCTCTCAGGCCGCCGCCACCGCGTGCTGAGCGCCATTGCACTGGCCGCGCCCGATGGTTCAGTCAGAGAGCGGCTGAGCGAGACCCAACTGAAGTTCAAGCGCCTCTCTCCCGAAGAGATCGACGCCTATATCGCCAGCGGCGAATGGCACGGCAAGGCAGGCGGCTACGCCATTCAAGGCATGGCCGAAGCGCTTATCCCGTGGATACAGGGCAGCCATTCCGGCGTCGTCGGTCTGCCGCTGTATGAAACGCGAACCTTGCTGAAAGCTGCGGGATTCAGCCTTGGCTGAGTGGCTCGTCGAGGAAGGCATCGGCGAAGATCGTGCGATCCAGCTGGACCACGGTATAATAACGCATGCAATTCTTGATTGGCACGACGACTTGCGATCAGGCCAGGTTGAAGAAGCCAAGTTGTTACAGAGGACTGCGGGCTCATCACGCGGCTTTGCGCGTTTCGCCAATATGCAGCACGCACTTGTTGATCGACTGCCCGCAGATGCGTCGGAAGGCGCGGCGATTCGGCTAGAAGTCACACGGGCCGCCATAAACGAAGAACGCCGCAGCAAGCCCGCGCAAGCGCGCCCGACTGACAAGCCATTGAACGCTGGACAAACGCTCGCTGACACCCTGAACAACGCCGGGAAAAGCGTCCGAATTGTGCGGAAATTTCCCGATTGCGATTGGGATGAGCTTTTGAGCGATGCCATTGATCGCCGCGTTTCCTATGAAGGCGGTGAGCTGCATTTCAGCCTTACGCCGGCCATGACTTTGATTGATGTCGATACGAATCTTGACCCCGCAAACGGAGCGCTCACCGCAGTCCCAGCTATTGCAACGTCGCTGAAACGGTTTTGCCTTGGCGGTTCGATCGGCATAGATTTTCCAACGGTGCAGACCAAAGGTCAGCGCCGCGCAGTTGACGATGCTCTGAGTGCTTCCCTTGCCGACTGGCCGCACGAACGCACGGCGATGAACGGGTTCGGCTTCGTGCAAATCGTGGCTCGCCTTGAGCGACAATCACTATTGCACATGGTCAATTTCCGTCAGTCACGTTCGCAGATTTACCAGTTGTTTCGTCAAGCAGAGCACCTTGAGGGATCAGGAGCTATTGAGTTGCGCGGTGATTCAGCGCTCTTCGAAGTCTGGTTAGAGCCCGAGGAACGTTTACTGCAGGAACTGCGTCGGCGAACCGGCAAAGATATTCGGATAGTTTACGACGACAATCTTGCATCACGCGGCCCGCACGCCCAGCTAGTGAGCCGATGAGCCACAGACCCTGCCCCATCTGCAAGAAGCCGCGCAATGCGCAGTTCACGCCCTTTTGCTCCAGCCGGTGCCGCGATCGCGATCTCGCACAATGGTTTGGTGACGGCTATTCCGTACCTGGACCGCCCGCCCAGCCAGAAGATATCGTGCGCGAAGAATAACTCCCCTCTTGCCAAGCGCGCCGCGCTTCGCCATAGGCCCGCTCTCATTCGCGCTTTGGACACTTCGATGATGTCCACATGCCGGTGAAATGCCTGAGTAGCTCAGTGGTAGAGCAGACGATTGAAAATCGTCGTGTCGGTGGTTCGACTCCGCCCTCGGGCACCA
>DFBR01000156.1 GCA_002367375.1 Erythrobacter sp. UBA3075
ATTGTCACTGCCGATTGCGTTCCGGTTCTGCTCGTGGACGCAGCAGCGGGCGTGATCGGCGCAGCCCATGCCGGTTGGCGCGGCGCGCTGGGCGGCGTGCTTGATGAAACTGTGCAGCGAATGACCGAATTAGGCGCGTCACCCGAACGAATCATTGCCGCCATCGGGCCAGCGATCGCGCCTGAAAACTACGAAGTCGACGCGCCATTCTGCGCGCAATTTTCCGAGGTTGACAGGCGCATGTTCTTCTCTCCAGGCCGCGAAAACCATTGGCAGTTCGATCTGCCCGGCTACGTTGGATGGCGCCTTTCTAAGGCCGGAGTGGGTATGTGCGACCATTTGCGCATCGATACCTATGCCAACGAAGTCGACTTCCATTCCTATCGCCGCGCGACGCATCGCGGCGAGCCTGCAGACGGCCGCCAATATTCGCTGATTGCACTGCCGGAATAGCCTGAGCGCACCCCTCGCATCCAGACGGTAGTGAACTATCACCAAAAGGCGGGTTGGCAGGGCTGATTTGCTCGTCTATCAGCCGCGCCAAGCCGCTGCCCAGCATCCCGTTGGCGCGGACAGTTTGAACTAGGGTTTCTTAGCGGGCCACAGGCTGACGATTTTTCGGCAGCTTAGCGGTTCGATTTGCAAGGCAAGGACATGGCAACCACCACAGGCACTCCTGAAGCGAACGTGACCGCTGGCGAAGCGTCGGGCGAGGACGGCGTTCGCCGCCGCGACTTTATCGAGATCGCCGCCGTATCGGCTGCGGGCGTCGGCGGCCTCGTCATGGTTTTTCCGCTCATCAGCCAGATGGCACCTTCGGCGGACGTGCTGGCCGAAAGCACGACCGAGCTTGACATTGGCGCGCTCGAAACCGGGCAAGCGGTCAAGGCGGTTTTCCGCAAACAGCCGGTTTTTGTGCGCCGTTTGACGCAAATCGAAATTAACCAGGCAAATGCCGTTCCCGTCGATTCGCTACGCGATTCGCAAACGCTCGCTGAGCGGACGCAAGAGGGGCATGAAGACGTACTCGTTGTTATGGGCGTATGCACCCACCTCGGCTGCGTCCCGCTGGGCGCTGCTGAAGGTGAGAACAAGGGCGAATTCAACGGCTATTTCTGCCCCTGCCATGGTTCGCATTACGACACCGCAGCGCGCATTCGCAAAGGCCCGGCGCCGACCAATCTTGAAGTGCCGGAATATACCATCACCGATACGACCCTCGTGATCGGCTAAGGCTAAGAAGAGACTTGCTATGAGCTTTCCCTGGGCGAAGGAATATGAGCCGAAGTACGGGCTGACCAAGTTTTTCGACGAAAAGCTGCCCTTGCCGCGCCTTGTCTACAACGCTGTGGGCGCTGGCTATCCGGTGCCGCGCAACCTTTCCTATTTCTGGAATTTTGGCGTGCTGGCGGGCTTCTGCCTGATGCTGCAGATTGTCACCGGCATTGTGCTGGCGATGCATTATGCTGCCGACTCCGGCATCGCTTTCGGCTCGGTCGAACACATCATGCGCGACGTCAATTGGGGCTGGCTGATGCGCTATGCGCACGCCAATGGCGCCAGTTTCTTCTTCATGGTGATCTACATCCACATCTTCCGCGGCTTCTTCTACGCATCGTACAAGCCCCCGCGTGAAATGATCTGGTTGCTCGGCGTGGTCATCTTCCTGCTGATGATGGCAACTGCTTTCATGGGCTATGTGCTGCCGTGGGGCCAGATGAGCTTCTGGGGCGCGAAGGTCATCACCGGCCTGTTCGGCGCGATCCCGATTGTGGGTGAGCCGCTGCAAATCTGGCTGCTGGGTGGCTATGCGCCCGACAATGCCGCATTGAACCGCTTCTTCAGCCTGCACTATCTGCTGCCCTTCGTGATCGCGGGCGCGGTTATCCTGCACATCTGGGCGCTGCATATTCCCGGATCTTCCAACCCGACCGGAGTGGAGATCAAGCAGGAAAGCGATACGCTGCCGTTCCACCCATATTACACTGCGAAGGATGGCTTCGGTCTCGGCGTATTCCTGTTGCTGTTCTTCATCTTCCTGTTCTTCATGCCGAACATGCTGGGCCACCCGGACAATTACATCCCGGCAAACCCGCTTTCGACGCCTGCGCTGATCGTGCCGGAATGGTATTTCTACCCGTTCTACGCAATCCTGCGCGCCTTCACCTTCGATTTCATCCTGCCCGCAAAACTGTGGGGCGTGCTGGCGATGTTCGCATCGATTCTGGTGTGGTTCTTCCTGCCTTGGCTGGACAGAGGTCCGGTGCGCAGCGGCCATTACCGTCCGCTGTTCCGCAAGTTTTTCTGGTTCGGCCTGATCCCGTGCATGGCGGCGCTGTTCTATCTCGGCGGCGCGCATGCGGAAGAACCGTATATCATGTTCAGCCAGCTCGCGACGGCGTACTACTTCTTGCACTTCCTTGTGATCCTGCCGATCGTGTCTTCGATCGAACGGCCCGATCCAATGCCTTACTCGATTACCGAGGCGGTGCTGGGATCGGACAAGAAAGCGGTGCTGGGCGAAAACGCCGAGCCGGTGGCCGTTTAAGCGGCCGGGTTTAAGGGAAAGACGACATTATGATTCGCCTCGTTGGTATTCTCGTTGGCCTTGGCTTCGCACTAGTGGCTCTTATTTCCTTTGTTGCCGGGTTTATCACCTGGTCGAACGAGGAAGCTGAGGAAACTGCAGAACATGCCTTCCACATGGAGGCGCATGCCCCTGCTGATGGCTTTGACTTCGAAGGCCCGCTTGGCAATTGGGATGTCGCGCAGTTGCAGCGCGGGTATCAGGTGTACAAGGAAGTGTGCGCCGCTTGTCACTCGCTCGATTACGTCGCGTTCCGCAATTTGGAAGAACTTGGCTACAGCGAAGAGCAGGTCAAAGCTGAAGCCGAAAGCTGGCTGGTGCCGGGCATCAATCCCGATACTGGTGAAGCTATGTCGCGCGCTGGCATGCTGACCGATTATTTCCCATCACCCTATCCCAATGACGTGGCGGCGGCTGCAGCCAACAACAATGCCATTCCGCCTGATCTCTCGCTGATGACGAAGGCACGGCACGACGGTTCCAACTACGTCTATTCGCTGCTGACGGGTTACAACGATCCGGCCACCTATACGAATGAAGCTGGTGAAGGCTTTGCCGAGAGGTTCCCCGATTCGATGCCGGGTACGGGCCTCTACTTCAATCCGTATTTCGCCAACCTCAACCTCGCGATGGCGCCCCCGCTCACGGCCGATGGGCAGGTGACCTATTCCGATGAGACCGAAGCGACGGTTGAGCAGATGGCTGCTGACGTTGCAGCCTTCCTCACCTGGACTGCTGAGCCGAAATTGATCGCGCGCAAGCAGACCGGTTGGTGGGTGCTGGCCTTTACTTTGTTCGCCACGATCCTGGCTTGGTTCGCCAAGAAGCAGGTTTGGGCAGGCCTAAAGCCGAAGCGCGAAGACTGACGCGTACGGCAAACGGATTTGGCGCGGACCGCACAATGACCGCAGCAGCGATCAAGGCGCGGATCCGCACCATTCCGGACTTTCCCAAGCAGGGAATTCAATTCCGCGATATCACCACGCTTCTTGCGGACGGTGAGGGGCTGGCCATGGCGGTCAGCGCTTTGGCTGACATGGCGCGCGGCACACAGGTCGATGCGGTTGCCGGGATCGAAGCACGTGGTTTCATCTTCGGCAGCGCTCTCGCCATCGCGCTTGGCACGGGGTTCATCCCATTGCGCAAGGCGGGCAAACTGCCTGTCGAGACGATCGGCGAGGATTATGCCCTTGAATATGGCACCGCCCGGCTGGAGCTTGATCCCGGGCTGATCAGCGAGGGTGAGCGCGTCTTGCTGCTCGACGATCTGCTTGCGACAGGCGGGACGGCCATTGCCGGTGCCAAATTGCTGCGCCGCGCCGG
>DFBR01000157.1:0-8846 GCA_002367375.1 Erythrobacter sp. UBA3075
AGCCTGGCGAGTGAGGTCAGCCTTGAATCCACCGCGCCCGATCCCTCGGACAATCCTGCCGCCAGCTTCGCGCCGACAATCACCGAGGTGCCGCAAGCGCCGGATGAGCCGGTCGCTGCGCCGGTAGAGCCGCGCGCGCAACCTACCTCCAAACCGAACGCCGCACCGACGACGCGACCGACCACGCGGGCAACTTCGCGCCCTACGCCAACGCCGACACCAACGCAGCGCTCCGGTGGCAGCATGGAGTCGGAGTTTTCCGAGTTTGGCCGCAGCGACAATCGCGATGGAGACAGTGGTTCGCCCGCAGCGACCTTCGGGCCCACTGAGCGTGCTGCGCTTGCGTCTGCGATCACGCGCGAATTGCGCCCGCATTGGACTGCGCCGTCCGGAGTCGATGTTGACCGGCTGGTGTCGGTGGTTTCGTGGCGCCTCAACCGAGATGGTTCGCTGAGCGGGCGTCCGCGCTGTGTCAGCCAGCGCGGTATCAACGCTTCTAACAGGCCGCAGGCTTCGCTACATTGCGAACGCGCCATTCGCGCAGTTACGCTTGCTGCGCCTTTCACGACTTTGCCCGATCAGTTCTACAGTCGATGGGACGATCTTGAATGGGAATTCGACCGGAGATTGTGATGCGAAAATTCGCCCTTATTGCAGCTTTTGCAGTCCTGATCTCAGCGCCCGTCGCTGCGCAGGATAGTTCGCCGCGCGATCTCGATCCATCCAGCATGGAGGCGAAGCAGGCCGATGATGTCACAGCGCAGGACCCGGACGACGGCCCGCTTCGTGGCACCGTCACTGACGATTCCGCTTGGCAGGATCTCGGCATCGCCATCGCCGCCTTCGCCACCAATGATGATGTGCCCACTCCCGCCAATGCGCAGGGCACTGCGGCGCTGGGGCTGGAGCTGTCGCGCATTGTTTATAACGATCTGCGCTTCAACGGATTGTTCCGTCCGGTCGGTCCCGATGCGCTGCCGCGTCCGCGCTATGCGCAGATCACTGCGCCTGCGTGGAACACCTGGCGCGGTCGGTCGGCGGAAATGCTGGTCCATGGCTTCGTCCGCGACAATGGTGACGGGCGGCTGACGGTTGGCTGTTACCTGTATGACGTTGCTTTGCAGACCGAGCTGGACCGCGCGGGCTGGGTTGTCGCGCCTTCCGAATGGCGCCGCGCCGCGCATCGCTGTGCAGACTTCGTCTATTCGCGCCTGTCTGGTGAAAGCCCGTTCTTCGACAGCCGCATCGCCTACATTGCCGAAACCGGACCCAAGGATAACCGCGTCAAACGGCTCGCCATTATGGATAGCGACGGGGCCAACCACCGCTTCATCACCAATGGTCAGTCGACCGCGCTCACCCCGCGCTATTCGCCCGATTATTCGCGTATCGCCTATCTGTCCTATGTGGACGGCAATCCGCGCATCTATGTCTATGAAATCGACAGCGGGCGGCAGACATTGGTGACGCAAAGCAGCAATCCGACATTTGCTCCGCGCTGGAGCCCGGATGGCCGCAGCATCCTTTATTCGATGGCGATTGGCGGCAATACCGACATTTACCGCGTTTCCGCCACGGGAGGAGGCACGCCAATCCGCCTGACCGACAGCCCCTCCATCGAAGTGGGTGGCTCTTACTCGCCAGACGGCAGCCAGATCGTGTTTGAAAGCGACCAGTCGGGCAGCCAGCAATGCTATGTGATGAACGCCAATGGCACCGGCCAGCGCCGTATCAGCTTCTTCGGCGGGCGCTGCGCGACGCCAGAATGGAGCCCGCGCGGCGATCAGATCGCCTTCACGCATATCGCGGGCGATTTTCGCATCGCAGTGATGACACCCAGCGGGCGCAACATGCGCCAGCTCACCAATGCATGGCACGATGAAGGCCCCACATGGGCGCCCAATGGCCGCATTATCCAGTTCTTCCGTACCGAGCGCGGTTCGGGCGATACGTCTATCTGGCAGGTCGATCTGACCGGCGAGAATGAACGTCGCTTGCGCACGCCGGTAGGGGCGTCAGACCCGGCCTGGGGACCGGTTTTGCCGTAGAAGCGTTATTTCCCCAAAGGGCCGCGCAATTGCTCGGGACCTCTGCAGGTCAAAGGAGAGTTACACCATGAATCGCATAATCATCGCCATGACCGTTTCCAGCGCCCTCGCGCTTGGCGCATGCAACAGGGAGCCGCCTGAAGTCACGCCGCCGCCACCCGTGGATGTCGTGACTACGCCGACGCCGACGCCCACGCCGACACCGATGGGGCCGCAGCCCGGTACGCAGGGGCATTTCTCCTCTGCGATGATGGGTGCGGACACGATCTATTTCGACACCGACCGCTATAATATCGATGGCGAGGATGCCGCTGCGCTGCGCCGCCAGGCAGAGTATATGGTGCAATACACCAATGCGAATGCGACGGTTGAAGGCCATGCCGATGAACGCGGCACACGCGACTATAACCTTGCGCTGGGTGAACGCCGCGCCAATGCGGCGAAAAGCTATCTCGTCAGCCTGGGCGTGCCAGCAAGCCGCCTGCGCACTGTCAGCTATGGTGAGGAGCGCCCGGTCGCAACCGCGTCTAGCGAACAGGCATGGGCGCGCAATCGCCGCTCTGTGACGGTGATGATCGGTAACTGATCAGCGGATCAGATCGCCAAGCGCCGGAGCGATCCGGTCTACAGAAGGCGCGGCGACTGCAATCGTCGCGCCTTCGTGATTCAGCGCATGGGTCGGCGCGAATACGCCCGGTGGTGTGGTGAGCACGGCAAAGGCCGCCATCGCGAAGATGGATGCGGATGCGGAAATGGCCAATTGCTTGCTCACGCTATTTTCCTGTAATTCGGTCGCTGCGATTTGGGGGTTGCACGCCTATATTGCAATGCAGCATTTAGGCCATAAGCGTATCCAAAGGATAAATGTTCCCACGACTTGATGCACGGTTCACGCCAGCGCGCCACTGGCCTATAGGGACGCCATGATTTTGCTTTGGATCACTCTCTGATGGCCAGATTCTGATGGCTGGTCGTTCCAACAATTGGGGCTTTCCGCGCTGGCGCGGCTATGACGAGGCGCGCGATGCGGTCGAAGTGCGCATTTGTGATCGCCATGGCTGCGACCAGGCGGGCAAGTGTCCTGCGCCCAAAAGCCCCAACAGCCCAGAACGCTGGCATTTCTGCGAAAAGCACGCGGCGGAATACAACAAGGGCTGGGACTATTTTCAGGGTCTCGACAAGGAAGAAGCGGCCAAGCGCGCCAAGACCGAGCAGACCGAAAACGCTGGTTATGCCGAGGCGCAGCATTACGGCTGGGGCGGCAGCGGTGATGGCTCTCGCTCAGCTGATGAGATGCGCGCGCTCGAAGTGCTGGAGCTGGAAGCTGACGCCGATTTCCCCGCGATCAAACGCGAGTGGCGCGCGCGGGCGAAGAAGGTTCACCCCGATGTGAAGCCGGGCGATGCCGAGGCGGCAGAGGAATTCCAGAAGCTGCAGCTCGCCTATGAAGTGCTCAAAGCTGCCGAAGAACGGCGCGAGTGGAACGGCTGAGGCTGTTTGCGGCATTATCCTAGGGATACTCCCTAGGCATTGATCGACGCAAAAGTGGTGGCAGCATGTGTAGCCCGGGCGGGTAAATCAAACCTGCTGCGGATCGCGCGATGTTGAACTCAGATATCAAACCACAGGCGCCAATGCCTGCGGTCGATGCGAAATCATCGCCCCGGGTCCGCCAGACGATCACGCTGGCCGGTGCCATGCTTGCCGTCGGTCTGGCGTTCGGGATGCTTGCCTCGCTCGGCATTGCTCTCACCCGAGAGGAAGGGCGGATCGCGGCGGTGTGGTTCCCCAACGCCCTGCTACTGGTGGTGCTGCTTCGCAGTCGGCGCGAGCGAGTACCCTATCTGCTTGGTGCGGCGTTTTTGGCGAACATCTCCGCCAATCTGGCGGCTGGTGACAGCTGGGTGTTGGCGAGCGGGCTGGCACTGGCAAACCAGATCGAGGTTATGTGTGTCCTGTATGGTCTCGCGCGGCTTGGTTGCTACCGGATCAATTTTCACAAGGCTCGCCACATCGGCATCTTTGCCGGCATTGCCATTGCCAGTTGTGCGATATCAGGCATCGCTGCGGTGGCCATCCTGCAACCGGGTGATGCACTTGCTTGGCTTGCACAGTGGTGGAAATGGACCCGCTCTGACGCGCTCGGCCTGCTCCTGCTGGTGCCTTCCTGCGCCATATTGATCGAGGGCTGGGACCAGCGGCATCTGCTCACGCGGAAAAAGCTGGCAGAAGCGCTGGGCATTATTGCGCTGGGCACGGTGATCAGCGTCTATACTTTCTGGCAGACCGAGTATCCGTTCCTGTTCCTCGATGCGCCGGTGGTGATGCTGTATGCCTTGCGGCTCGGTCCGGTGGGCAATGCCATCGCTATCATCAACCTCGCCATCGTCGCCACCATTGCCACCACGCTGGGGCGCGGGCCGATCAATTTGATTGACGGTCCCTTGAGCGAGAAGGTGATGGTGCTGCAGATATTCCTCGTCAGCAGCTTCGCCGTCGGCCTGCCGATCGCCTCATTGCTACGCGGGCGATTGCAATTGGCCGAAACCAAGTCCCGATTTCTCGCGCAGATGAGCCATGAAATCCGCACGCCTATGAATGGCGTGATCGGTTTTGCTGACGTGCTTGCGCAAACCCCGCTCGACCCTGATCAGCGTCGCTATGTCGAGCAGATCACCCGCTCGGGCGAGGCGATGACGCAATTGCTCAACGACATCCTCGATTTTGCGCGCATCGAATCGGGTGCGCTCAAGTTGCACAGCGAACGCTTTGATCTGCGCGCCCTGTGCCGCGATTGCGTACAATCCTTCGAAGCTCTCGCAGGTGAAAAGAACATCGCGCTGAATTGCGCTATCGATGCCGCTGTGCCGCAATGGAGCGAAGGCGATGCCATGCGCCTGCGACAGATACTGACCAATTTGCTGGGCAATGGGATCAAGTTTACACCGGCAGGCGCAATATCGCTTCGTGCTGCCCGATCTGAAGACGGCGTGCGATTCGAGGTCGAAGACAGCGGCATCGGCATCGCTGCACAGCATCTTTCGCGGATATTCGGGCAGTTCGAGCAGGTCGATGAAGGTTCCACCCGGCGCTATGGTGGCTCGGGGCTGGGACTGGCTATCGTCGCAGAACTGGTGCGGTTGATGGGCGGCACGATTGCTGTCCGCTCGCAGCCGGGCGCCGGTTCATGTTTTACCGTGAGTGTGCCTCTGACAGACGCGGAGTATGTGGCCGAAGAGGTGACAAATGGCTTGCCAACGCGCCTAGACAGGAGCGCCGCTTAAGCCATTTGCTCAATTGCCGATGAAGCTGCCCACGAAAACTGTGTCGTCACCATCATCGGGGTCACCGGCAACATCGACGTCCCGCGCGGCGAAGAGGATGAATATCTCTTCCCGGTTGTCACCCGCAAGCGTGCCGACGAAGCCGATGTCGAGATCGTTCGCCGCATCACTGCCTGTGCCTTCGAAAACGCCGCTGGCCGTGACCGTCGCGTCAAGATCGAGCACCGCGACCAGCGTGGGCGTACCCATCACATCTTCGAACACTTCGATAGTGCCGCTCACGGTGTCGTCGTCTGAGCTTGTCGCGCCCGGCGTCACCGTAAATGTTGGATTGGCTGCGGACAATGTGCCCGCTTCCGTCACGCCCGGATCGCCGCCAAACACGTCCACCGGTCCAGTGTAGGACAGGGTGGTGGTAATCTCGTCAGTTGTGGTGACATTGTTGAAGAAGATCGCCACGCGCTGGCTGCGCAGGATGCCGTCCACCGTATCTTGCGTGAAGGTCTGGTTGTCGATTTCGTAGCTGACCCGCATCACATTATCGAATGGCAGGAACAAGGTCAGCGCCATATCGCCCGCGGCATATTGTCGCTCGGTCGCGGTGACGCTGACGAAATCGGTTGCGCCAAACTCCACCGGATCGGTGAGATCGGGGAATACGAAACTCGCACTGTCAGGCGAGGCTACGAAGGTGATAGAGCTGGTGCCATCAAGCCGCGTTCCACCGTTGAACACTTCGGTCCCGCCGCCGTCGGGCGTGAAGAACGCAAAGACGTAATTGGCGTTGAAGCTGGTAGCGGAAAAGTCCGCTGTCAGGCTGAAATCGACTGCCGCGGTCGGCGTTGGAGTGGGCGTTGCCGTATCAGAAGAGGTGGGGGTCGGTGTGGGCGTTTCGTCATCGCCGCAAGAGGTGACCAATGCGCCGCAAGCTGCGACACTGAGCAAAAGACCGATTTTCCGGAGCACGTTTTTCCCGTCCATATTCGCTAGTTTTGGCAGCCTTACGCCGCTTTACCTTTCCCTTAGCTGTCCAAAGCCAAAGGGGGCAAGCGGCGTTTGGGCCATACCGACAGCTTAGGCAGCTTAAACGGCTTCGAGTGCCTGTTCAAAGTCGGCGATCAGATCATCCGGGTCTTCGATACCGATGGAAATGCGCACCAGATTGTCACTGATGCCAAGTTCCGCACGGCGCTCTTCGGCGACCGAGAGATGCGTCATGCTGGCCGGGTGGCTGGCGAGCGTTTCGGTCCCGCCAAGGCTGACCGCCAGCTTGGCGACTTTCAGCGCATCGAGGAAGCGGAAGCATTCCTCTTCGCCGCCCTTGATGAAGGCAGAAAAGGTCGAGCCTGCACCAAGGCAGTGGCGATCATAGATGTCCTGCTGGCGCGCATCGTCGATCATGCCGAGATAGCCGAGCCCTTCGATCTTGGGATGTTTGCTGAGCATCTCGCATACCTTGGCGGCATTCTCGCCCGCGCGCTGCATTCGCAACTCCACGGTTTCGAGGCTGCGCAGTAGCATCCATGCGGTGTGCGGATCGGCAATGCCGCCCATGGTGTTGCGCAGCGCGCGGATCGCGTTGATCCATTTCTTCGCGCCGGACACACTGCCGGCAACCAGATCCGAATGGCCACCAACATATTTGGTGAGCGAGTAGACCACCAGATCAGCGCCTTGCTCCAGTGGGCGCTGCCACAGCGGCCCAAGGAAAGTATTATCGATGGCGATGGGGCAGCGCTCAGCATCGAAATGCGCATCGCGCGCTTCCTTCACCGCCTCGATATCGACCAGCGCATTGGTTGGATTGCCGGGGCTTTCGAGGTAGATCAGCGGCACCTCGCCACCCTGTTCCTCGGCCTTGGCTTTGGCTTCGCGCATTACCGCGTCCAGCTCTTCACGGCTCGCTCCGGCAGGGAAGGCGATATAGGTGACGCCGTATTTCGCCATGACCTTGGCGACGAAGCCTTCGGATGCGGCGTAAAGCGGGCCGGAATGCACGATTACATCGCCCGCATTGCACGCGGCAAGGATCAGCACGGCAATCGCGGTCATCCCGCTGGAGAAGCACAGCGCGTCTTCCGCCCCGTCCCAGATAGCAAGGCGATCTTCGAGGATTTCCTGATTCGGCCCATTGAAGCGCGAATAGACAAGGCCTTCCGCGCCGCCGGGGCGCTTGCCGGTGATGCCTTCAAAATGGCGCTTGCCTGCCGCAGCATTTTCAAACGCAAAGGTGCTGGTGAGGAAGATCGGGGCCTTCAGCGAGCCTTCGGACAGCGCCGGGTCAAAACCGTGGCCCATCATCAGCGTGGCAGGCTTCAGCTGGCGGCCACCAATCGTGGTGACTTCAGGCTTGGGCTTACGGCGCGGGGTAGGGGTGTCGACTGCGTTCAGCGGATCGTTCTTATCGTCGGCCATGAGACTGGCGTCCTTCCTTCAAACAAGGCTCCCAGGAAGGCAGGAGCTGATTGGCAGCCGGGGCACCCGTTCCTAACCTCCGCAGGAACGCTTCTCCGCCGGGCGGCCTAGTTTCAGGTGTAATTATATTCCTGCAGCGATTCCCGCAAGCCTCAGCCGACCAACGGGGCGATGGCAAAGACAGCGCCAACGATCAGGAAAATTCCAATGATGTCGAGCGCGAGGCCTGCCTTGATAAGGCGTGGCAGGGCGATGCGTCCGGTCGACCAGGCGATCGCATTCGGTCCGGTTCCGGCAGGCAGGACAAAGCCCCAGCTTGCCGCCAGCGCGACCGGCATGGCGAGCAGCAGCACGACCTCGCTTCCGGCATCTCCGCTGATCGCGACAGCCAGCGCCGCTACCACGGGCATGAAGCCACTGGCGGTCGCGACATTGCTGGCAAACTCGGTAATCAGCACCACCATCGCCACCAGCGCCAGCGCGATCACGATGATTGGCAGGGGGGCGAGCGGCAGCAAGGCATTGCCCAGCCACTCGGCCAGCCCGGTGCGGGTCATCGCGCCCGCCAGCGCCAGTCCGCCGCCGAACATCATCAGCACATCCCACGGCGCACGGTTCGCCTCGCGCCATTCGAGCAGGCGGCGACCCGTCCCATCGGGCAGGGTGAACAGCAGAAAGCTTGCGGCAATTGCCACCGTGCCATCGGTCAGCGATCCGGCAGGGAAATAAGGCGTGACAAACCCGCGCAGCATCCATGCGACAAAGGTGATGACGATAACCGGGACCAGCCGCCGTTCTGCCTCGCTCCACGGACCATGCGGCGCGATGGCTTTGCGCGCGGCGGCAACATCGAAAGGATGCTCGGCAATTTTCTGCACTTTCGCGATGATGAAAGCCGCGATCGGAATACCGATGATGGCGAGCGGCACGCCGAAGGCCGCCCACAGCGCAAAGCTGATCTCGATCCCCGAAATCTCGCGCAGCAATTCTACCCCGATGGCATTGGTCGGCGATCCGATGATGGTGCCGAGCCCGCCAATGCTCGCGGCAAAGGCGAGGCCCATTGGCAGCGCACCGAAGAGGCCTTCCTTCTGGCCTA
>DFBR01000157.1:8889-9098 GCA_002367375.1 Erythrobacter sp. UBA3075
ATCTTTCCCCGCAATCGCGGCTCCGCCCGCCAGCACCGCCAGCGCCATCGGCATCATGATCAGCGTGGTCGAAGTGTTGGAAATGATGTTGGACAGGATCGCCGCCGCCATCATGAAGCCGAGCAGCAGGCCAAACGCGCCGCCGCGTCCGCCGATCCGGTCGAGGATCCAGCACGCCAGCCGCTTGTGCAAGCCAGTCCGCTCAATCG
>DFBR01000015.1:0-7556 GCA_002367375.1 Erythrobacter sp. UBA3075
GGCTGCTCGACCGCCGCCGTGACCCGCTCGAATATTGCGCGGAACGCCTCACCGCCTTCAATCAGTTCGGCCTTGGGGAAGCGCGCACGCAGCTCATCCTCGCCTTCATTGAATGCAAGGCAGCACACGCCCCTCTCGGTTGCCGCGACCAGCATCTTTCCCAGACTCGTGGCAATCACGCTCCAGTGGATTGCGCGTCCGGCGCCGCCGTCTTTCCAATCGCTGGCCGTAAGCCCCATGTCTTTCCTGTCCTCATAGAAACGCGACGGTGCAGAATAGCCCGCCGCATAGATCGCATCGCTGACGCGTTCCTCTTGCGCCAGGGCCTCCCCCGCCCGCTCCCGCCGCAGAGCGCGGGCGTAGGCGGCAGGCGAAAGGCCTACAGCGCGAGTAAAGATGCGCTGGAGGTGCGTCGGCGAATATCCCGTCACCACGCCCAGCTTCTCAAGCGATACCGGCTCCTCAGCCTCGCGCAGGATAGTGATGACCTGCATAACCGCCGCTTCCTCGCGGCTTTGCTGATCGGGAGCGCAGCGCTTGCAGGCGCGCAGGCCCGCCGCCTCTGCCGCATCGCCATTGGCGTAGAAGCGCACATTCTCTCGCTTGGGAGCGCGCGCCGGGCATGATGGGCGGCAATAGATGCCGGTAGAATGCACGCCGGTAACGAACACGCCATCAAAGCGCCGGTCCTTGGCCATTGCGATCTGCCAGCGATCATCATCGGTGAGCTGCTGTTGTGTCATGCCTTCTACTTAGCCTTCCCCACATAGCTGCGCGTCCCGAAGCTTGCGGTCAATGTCGCAGCGGCTAGAGAAGGTGGCGATGTCACGATTTTTTGCTTTCCTTGCCCTGCTGCTCGCCGTCACTGCGCTGCGGCCCGACCCTGCCCTTGCCGATCCTGTCGATATTGACGCCGCCAGCCGGGGCGTGGTGCGCGTTGTTATCATCGGGCGCGATGGGCAGGAGCTGTTCCCGATTTCGCACGGCACCGGTTTTGCCGTCGGGCGAGAGCGGATCGTGACCAATGCCCATGTCGTACGCCAGGCGGTGCAGGACAATCGCCTGACGATCGGCATCGTGCCCGCCGATGGAGATCGCGCGGTTTACGCCCGGCTGGTGTCGGTCAGCCCGCGCAATGATCTTGCCCTGATCGAAGCGACCGAGCCGCTGGGCCTGCCGCCGCTCACCATTGCCGGAAATCCCGCAGCGAGCGGCACGGTGACCTCGATCGGCTACCCGCTCAATGTGGACCGCGCGCAGGGCCTGTCCTTCAGCGACATGTTCCGCGCGCAGCCGCCCGTGACCGCCACCGGCTTCCTGTCTGGCAGACGCCCAAGCCGCGAATTCGATACTTTGCTGCACACCGCCCCCATCGCTGCCGGCAATAGCGGCGGCCCACTGGTCGACCAGTGCGGCAGAGTGCTGGGCGTCAATTCCTTCGGCGCGGAGAGCGAGGGGTCGGACGCAGAATTCTTCTTTGCCATTTCCACGCGCGAATTGCTGCCATTCCTGCGCGCCAATGATGTCAGCCCGCGCTTGAACTCCTCCGAATGCCGCAGCCTCGACCAGCTCGATGCCGAACAGCGCGTCCGCGAAAACGCTGCGCGCGATGCGCAGGAGCGGATTGCCGAAGAGCGCGCCGCTGCCGAGGCCCAGCGCACTGCCGACATGCGCCGCACGGTTACTTATGAAGTGATGGAGCAGCGCGACACCAAGCTGACGATTGCATTTTTGCTGCTGCTGATCAGCGCAGGCGCGGCGGGCCTCGCTTCCTTCGCGCATATGCAGAAAGACTATCGCCTGCGCGCCGCTGCGGGAGCGGTGGCCGTCCTCACGTTGATCGGGGCCTGCATCGCGTGGGTTACCCGCCCCTCCTTTGCAGAGATCGACACCCGTGTGGAAGAACGCTTGCGTGAAGCGATGGACGGCGATGACACGGGTGAAATCACTCCGATTGTGGCGGGCGCAGGTGACTATATATGCGTGCTCGATACTGAGCGCAGCCGCGTGGTGGGTGATCCGGCAGAGGACATTACTATCGGCTGGAGCGAAACCGGCTGTATCAATGACCGCACGCAATATGGCCTCGACAATGGTGAATGGACCCGCGTCTTTGTCCCTTCGAGCGAGGCCGCGGTCTCGATCAACAGTTTCGATCCGGCAGCGGGCGAGCTGGTGATGGAACGCTATCTGCTGGGGCGCGAGGCGATGATCGATGCCCGCGCAGCACGCGCCGCCTATCAGGCACCGTCATGCGAGGCGGGCGAGGAAGCCGCGCGGGCCTTGGGTGGAAGTCAGACCGCGATTACATCATCACTGCCGACCCGCCCGAATGAGCGGCTGGTCTATAACTGTTCGGTCAATTCACGCGATTCACGCAATGAAGGTGAGCCGACCGACGACTAAAGTCGTAGTTGGGCCTCCCCGGTGTTGCATCACTTCTCACCCGATGCTAGGCGCGCGCCAGCTTTGGCAAGGTGCGTAATGCATCCAAATCCGTTGCTACCGATTCTTTCCGTTTCTCGGACCTAAGAGGACCTTCGCGCGTGGAGATTTCCGCCGGTATTCAGGCAAGCCTGGCAGGCCGTTATGCCAGTGCCCTATTCGATCTCGCCAGTGAGGCGGGGACCGTTACTGCTGTCGAATCGGATCTCGACCAGCTGGATGCTGCGCTGTCCGAATCGGATGAACTGCGCGCGCTGATCCGCAATCCGGAAATCAGCCGTAGCCAGATCAAAAGCGTGATGGCCGGTATCGGTGAACACCTTGGCCTATCGGACCTCACCAGGAATTTCCTCGGCGTGCTGGCGGAAAACCGCCGCGTGTCCGCCATGCCCGGCATGATCCGTGCCTTTGCCACCATCGCAGCGGCACAGCGCGGCGAAGTGCAGGCCGAAGTCGCCAGCGCCCACGCGTTGACAGACGAACAGATCACCACGCTGGAAGGCAAGCTGCGCGCCCGCGAAGGCCGCACCGTCAAATTGAAATCACGCGTCGATCCCGACCTTTTGGGCGGGCTCGTCGTCACCATTGGATCACAGCGCATCGACAGCTCGATCCGCACCCGTCTCAACTCACTCGCCCAGGCCATGAAGGCTTAAAGGACCAAACACATGGAAATCCGCGCTGCAGAAATCTCCAAGGTCATCAAGGACCAGATCGCCAATTTCGGCACCGAAGCCGAAGTCAGCGAAGTCGGTTCCGTCCTCTCCGTAGGTGACGGCATCGCCCGTATTCACGGCCTCGACAAGGTGCAGGCCGGTGAAATGGTCAAGTTCGCCAATGGCGTCGAAGGCATGGCCCTGAACCTGGAAGCCGACAATGTCGGTGTCGTGATCTTCGGGTCGGACACGGACATCAAGGAAGGCGACACCGTCAAGCGGACCGGCACGATTGTGGACGTTCCCGTCGGCAAGGGCCTGCTCGGCCGCGTGGTCGATGCCTTGGGCAATCCGATCGACGGCAAAGGCCCGCTGACCGACGTTAAGCGTGAGCGTGTTGAAGTCAAAGCGCCGGGCATCATCCCGCGCAAATCGGTGCATGAGCCTGTGCAGACCGGCCTCAAGGCCATCGACGCCCTCGTCCCCGTTGGCCGTGGCCAGCGCGAATTGATTATTGGTGACCGTCAGACCGGCAAGTCCGCTGTCGCCATCGACACCTTCATCAACCAGAAGACGGTCAATGCTGGTGATGACGAAGGCAAGAAGCTGTATTGCATCTATGTTGCCGTCGGCCAGAAGCGTTCGACCGTGGCGCAGATCGTCAAGTCGCTCGAAGAAAACGGCGCGATGGAATATTCCATCGTTGTTGCCGCCACCGCTTCAGAGCCTGCTCCGCTGCAATACCTTGCACCTTACACTGGCTGCGCGATGGGTGAGTTCTTCCGTGACAACGGCATGCATGCCGTGATCGTGTATGACGATCTGTCGAAGCAAGCCGTTGCCTATCGCCAGATGTCGCTGTTGCTGCGTCGTCCTCCCGGCCGTGAAGCCTATCCGGGTGACGTGTTCTACCTGCACTCTCGTCTGCTCGAACGCGCTGCGAAGATGAATGAAGACAATGGCGGCGGTTCGCTGACTGCTCTGCCGATCATCGAAACGCAGGCAGGCGACGTCTCGGCCTATATTCCGACCAACGTGATCTCGATCACTGACGGCCAGATCTTCCTCGAAACCGACTTGTTCTTCCAGGGTATCCGCCCCGCGATTAACGTCGGCCTTTCAGTGTCGCGTGTGGGCGGTGCCGCTCAGACGAAGGCGATGAAGAAGGTCGCTGGCTCGATCAAGCTGGAGCTGGCGCAATACCGCGAAATGGCGGCCTTTGCGCAGTTCGGTTCGGACCTCGATGCCTCGACGCAGAAGCTGCTCAACCGCGGCGCGCGCCTGACCGAGCTGCTTAAGCAAGCCCAGTTCTCGCCCATGCCGTTTGAAGAGCAGACCGTGTCGATCTTCGCTGGCACCAATGGCTATCTCGATAGTGTGGCCGTCGACCGTGTGACCGAATATGAAGCGGCCATGCTCAGCTTCATGCGCAATGAACACGCCGATACACTCAGCGCGATCCGTAGCAGCGGCAAGTTCGAAGGCGACGCCAAGGACAACACCGTCGCCGCGCTCGACGCATTCGCCAAGCAGTTCGCTTAAGTCACGAATAGGGAGCCACCATGGCCTCTTTGAAGGAACTCAAGGATCGGATCGGGTCGGTTAAATCGACTCAGAAGATCACCAAGGCGAAGCAGATGGTCGCCGCCGCAAAGCTGCGCAAGGCGCAGGCTGCGGCTGAAGCTGCGCGTCCCTATGCCAATCGGCTGGCCGACGTGATGGGCTCGCTCGCCAGCAAGGTGAGCGGTGACGGCGCGCCATTGCTGCTGCGCGGCACCGGATCGGACAAACGCCATTTGCTGGTGGTCGTGAACACCGACAAGGGCCTGTGCGGCGGTCTCAACGCGAACATTGTGAAAGAGGCCAAGAAGCAGGCCAATGAGCTGATTGCAGAAGGCAAGGACGTAACCTTCTACCTCGTCGGCAAGAAGGGCCGCGCGCCGATCAAGCGTGAGTATCCGGATCGCATCGGCCACCACTTCGACACCTCCGAAGTGCGCCATATCGGCTTCAAAGAGGCTGATGCGATAGCCAGTGATCTGGTCGAGCGTTTCGAGAAGGGCGAATTCGATGTCGCGCATCTCGTTTACCCGATTTTCAAGAGCGCGCTGGCACAGGACCCGACCACTGTTCAGCTACTGCCTGTTCCCTCGCCCGAAACGGTCGAAGAATCGGACGCTGCCGTCGAATATGAGCCGGATGAGGAAGAAATCCTCGCCGAACTGCTGCCCCGCTATGTCAAAACACAGCTATTTGGCGCGCTGCTCGAACGCGAGGCTTCCGAACAGGGCGCATCAATGACCGCGATGGACAATGCCACGCGCAATGCAGGCGATCTGATCGACAAGCTGACAATCAAATACAACCGTAGCCGTCAGGCCGCGATTACCACCGAACTTATTGAAATCATTGCCGGTGCGGAAGCACTGTAAGCGGAAACGACTAATGAAAAAATTCTTCCTCCTCCTCCCGATCCTCGCGCCCGTAACACTGCTGGCGGCCTGCGCTGAAGAGCCCGCGCCAGAGCCGGTGGAAACCGCCGAGCCGGTCGAAATCGTAGAACTTCCCGCGCCGGACAGCGAAGTCTTCGCTGCCGCTTTTGCCGAAGCCTGCCCCAATGCTGAGACGGTCAATGTTTCGCTTTGCCGCCGTGCAATGGGCGCCGAAACCGCCGCTTGTGAATACGGGCTCGGCGATGACGAATATATGCGCAACGATGCGACGCTCGCGATCAACGAAGCCGGAGACGGCTGGGTGATCCAGGACCCCGAAGCGGTCTGCGCCCAATAATTATTTGAATTTCAACCTATAAAGACGCCACAGGAAACCAACATGGCCACCGCACCTGCAATGAACCAGACGACCAACGGCACGATCAGCCAAGTCATTGGCGCCGTCGTCGACGTCGCTTTCCCCGGCGATCTGCCGTCGATCCTCACCGCGCTCGAAACCAAGAACGGCGACAACACGCTCGTCCTCGAGGTCGCGCAGCACCTTGGTGAGAACACCGTCCGCACGATCGCGATGGATGCGACTGAAGGCCTTACCCGCGGTCAGGAAGTGATCAACACCGGCGCACAGATCACCGTTCCTGTCGGCCCCAAGACGCTGGGCCGCATCATGAACGTGACTGGCCAGCCGATTGACGAGCGCGGCCCCATCGGCGCTGACATGAGCGCGCCGATCCACGCAGAGGCCCCTCCCTTCATCGACCAGTCGACCGAAGCTGACATTCTGGTCACCGGCATCAAGGTCATCGACCTTCTCGCGCCTTATGCAAAGGGCGGCAAGATCGGCCTGTTCGGCGGCGCAGGTGTGGGCAAGACCGTGCTCATTCAGGAGCTCATCAACAACATCGCCAAGGGCCATGGCGGCGTGTCCGTCTTCGCTGGTGTGGGTGAGCGTACCCGTGAAGGTAACGATCTCTACCACGAATTCCTCGACGCTGGCGTTATCGCCAAGAACGATGCTGGCGAAGCGATCTCCGATGGGTCCAAAGTGGCACTGGTCTTCGGCCAGATGAACGAACCTCCTGGCGCCCGTGCCCGGGTGGCACTGTCCGGCCTGACCATGGCGGAATATTTCCGCGATCAGGAAGGGCAGGACGTGCTGTTCTTCGTCGACAACATCTTCCGCTTTACGCAAGCCGGTTCGGAAGTGTCAGCTCTGCTTGGCCGTATTCCTTCGGCGGTGGGCTATCAGCCGACCCTGTCGACCGACATGGGTAACTTGCAGGAACGCATTACCTCCACCACCAAGGGTTCGATTACCTCGGTGCAGGCCATTTACGTGCCTGCCGATGACTTGACCGACCCGGCACCGGCAACCTCGTTTGCTCACTTGGACGCGACGACCACGCTGAACCGCGCGATTTCGGAGCTGGGCATCTACCCCGCCGTTGATCCGCTCGATTCCACCAGCCGCGTTCTCGAACCGCGCGTTGTGGGTCAGGAGCACTACGAAACTGCTCGTAAGGTTCAGGAAACGCTGCAGAAGTACAAGTCTTTGCAGGACATCATCGCCATTCTCGGCATGGATGAGCTGTCCGAAGAAGATAAGCTCACCGTTGCCCGCGCGCGCAAGATCCAGAAGTTCCTCAGCCAGCCGTTCCACGTGGCAGAGGTGTTCACCAACATTCCGGGTTGCTTCGTGCAGCTGGAAGACACGGTGAAGAGCTTCAAGGCTGTGGTCGAAGGCGAATATGATCACCTGCCCGAAAGCGCCTTCTACATGGTCGGCGGCATCGAAGATGTGGTCGCCAAGGCCCAGAAGATGGCTGAGGACGCTTAACTACAACTCCCCTCCCGCTTGCGGGAGGGGATTTAGGTAAAAGAAAATGGCACTGCACTTTGAACTCGTAACCCCGTCAAAGCTCGTCCGTTCGGAAGACGTCCACATGGTCGTCGTCCCCGGCGCAGAGGGTGAATTTGGCGTATTGGAAGGCCATGCGCCTTT
>DFBR01000015.1:7626-7911 GCA_002367375.1 Erythrobacter sp. UBA3075
TTTGCCGAAGTGGGCGATAAGGGCCTGACTGTGCTTGCGGAGCATGTCGAGGGCTAATTCGCCCCGCCGGGCCCAAAGCGTTTAGGATGAAAACGCGCCCCGGCATTTGCGCCCGCAAACGGCGCTACTCCACTGAATCCGGAGCTATCTCGGCTGCGTTGGCGGCCGACGTCACCCTGCGCCCCTATCGCTGTGACCTGTGCCGGGATTATCACCTCACCAGCCGGACCAAGGGTATGCGTGTCCTGAAGCACGCGCATAGTAATAGCGACGACGAGGCCTGAC
>DFBR01000001.1:0-981 GCA_002367375.1 Erythrobacter sp. UBA3075
CGGCGGCGAATATGTCGACTATGTGAAAGGCGCGAATATCGCAGGCTTCAAAAAGGTCGCCGATGCGATGCTGGCGTTCGGGGTGGTGTGAGCCACACTAGCTGATTGGCGCGGTCACCAGGCACTTGCCTTCGGGTGCGAAGCTGACGCTGGCGAGGTTTGGCGCATAGGCGCATTGGCCCGGCGCGACGACTTCGCCAGCGACCAGCACTTCGCCGGACAGCGGCACGACCAGCAGTCTGTCGGCATAGGAATAGAGCAGGCCATCGTCGGCAATACCGTCCACCAGATCGAGCCGGAAATGCGGGCCATCGACCAGTGAGGCGTGGCCGCTTGCCGGGATGCTTCCGCGCAAGCTTTCAGGATGCGGCGCGCCGTTGGCCACGGCGATGCCATCGTCCAGATGCAATCCGCGCGGGCGGCCGTAATCGTACAGGCGATAGGTGATGTCGCTGTTCTGCTGCACTTCGATGATCGAGCAGCCCGGCCCGATCGCGTGGACTGTACCTGCGGGAATCACGAAGTAATCGCCTGCCTGCACTTCGTGCCACACCAGCAGGTCTTCGATTGAGCCATCCAGTGCAGCGGTGCGCATGGCTTCGGCACCAATTTCCTCGCGGAAGCCGACGCCCAAAGTAGCGCCCTCTTCGGCAGCAACCACCAGCCAGCACTCTTCCTTGCCATTGCGGCCAAGCCCTGCGGCCTCGGCTTGGCCATCATTCGGGTGGCACTGGACCGAGAGTTTCTCGCTGGTGAAGAGGTATTTGACCAGCAATTCGGGCAGTTCGGGCTGCGGCTCAAACCAGATTTCGCCCACGCGCACACCTTCGGGCGCGATGAAAGGTGCGGGCAGCGTATGACGCCCCCAGACCTTCTCAACCGTGCGCGTTGGCATAAGCATGCGAGACCCTTCGATTGGCAGATGTGCTGTCATAAGCTCTGCCTTAACCATGAGAAAGTTGCGATTTGCACAACGCCCAT
>DFBR01000001.1:1115-6059 GCA_002367375.1 Erythrobacter sp. UBA3075
GACCTTGCAGGCGGGCGGTTGCAATTCCTGCAAATCACGCGCGAGACGCTGACCGCGCCCGGCTTCCTTGCTGATCTGAATGAGGAGCAGGCCGAGGGGGCCGCGTGGCTTGCGCTCGCTGATGTGCAGGCAATGCGGCCAGCGACTGGCCCTGTCCATTTCATCTTTCACACTGCCTTCTGCCGCTCCACACTGTTGGTGCGCGCGCTCAATGTGGAAGGCGTGTCGGTCGGACTGGCTGAGCCGGGGGTCCTCGCGCAATTGGCCGGGGCCGGGGACGCGGCGAAGGATCTGGTGAAGCCTGTGTGCGACTTGCTCTCGCGTCCTTGGGCGGAGGGCGAAGCGGTCTTCATCAAGCCGACCAACCATGCGAACATGCTGATCCCTGCGCTGCTGGCCGCGCGGCCCGATGCGCGCGGCGTGCTGATGACCAATCCGCTGACGAGTTTCCTGAAATCGGTCGACAAGCGCGCGCTGATGGGGCGCCGCTGGGGGCGGCAGCTTTATCTCGAAATGATGTCCTATGCCGGGATGGACCTCGGCATGGACGGCCGCGAGCAGTTCTCGATGACCGATTTGCAGGCGGCGGGGCTGGCGTGGTTCCTGTCGCAGCGGCTGTTCACGATGCTGATGGCTGGCTCTGACGCCGCGCGCCTCCGCACGCTTGATGGCGACCGCTTCGATCTCGACCGCGTCGACGCGGTGGAGGCCGTGCTGGATCTGGCCGGACTGTCGTTCGATCCGCAGCAGATCGAAGCGGTGGTCGATGGCCCGCTCTTTGCCAGACACGCCAAGCTGGGCGGTGACTTTGCCGGTGAGGTCGGCGATGCCGCGCCATCATTTCAGCAAGAGTGCGAACAGGTCGAACAATGGATCGGCATGATTGCGCAGCAGGCCGGGATGAGCGTGCCGGTCAAACAGACTTTGTTCTGACGCCCACCCCTATTTGGCAGCCTGCTCAACCACATCGCGCAGGAAAATCTCCTCGATCGCCAGTTCGAAGATATCGGCAATCTTGAACGCCAGCGGGAGCGAAGGATCATATTTCCCCGTCTCAATGGCGTTCACGCTCTGGCGACTGACATCGAGACGGTCGGCCAGATCCTGCTGGCTCCACTCGCGTTCGGCCCTGAGGACGCGCAGACGGTTCTTCACGCCTCACCTCCTGCATCGCGCTCTGGCAAAGCCATGCCGATACCAAGTCCCATGGCCCAAGCCGGGAAGACCCACCATGCCCAGATATGAGGAACGAGGCCAAAGGTCTCGAGGAAGCCCCAGCCAGTGCCCAGCACCAGCACAAAGCCAAGTCCCACCATGGCTGCACTCACCGCGCGATGGCGCAGATATTCGTCCGTCTCCTCGCGCAGATATTGTGTCATCGCCCAGATCATTCCGAACGCAGGCACCATCGGCACAATAGCGAGCACCCACATCACGGGCGTGGCCCACCCCATACGGTCGGCGAGCAAGGCACACACCATCATGGCCACCGAATAGGCGAGGCTGAAGCCGAGGAAGCGGCGGTTATAGCGCGAGACCGCGCGCGTGACGCCGCCCTTTTCGACCTGCAATTGTTTGCCCGCACGCACCAGCGGCACCATCAGCACCATATTGAGCGCGAACAGGATATAGGGCGTGGGTGGCTCAATCACGCCGGTGATGAACAGGACCGCGATCACCGCCATATTGGCACCGAACAGGCCTGCCCACACGCCGGGTTTGGCTTTGTTTTGTGTTGCGGTTGCCATCATGCACACTCCCCGTAAGTGCCCATCGTCACCTTGTTATAGACGGCACCAATACCAAGGCCGAAGCACCAGATTGTCGGCCACCAGAACGCACGAATATGCGGGACGGGCATGTAGGTTTCGAGAAAGCCCCAGACCGCTGCCGCTGTCAGGGCAAGGCCGGTCGCGACCATCAGTTGGCGTACATACAGCATGCGGAAAAATTCATCCCGCTCTTCCACGATGAGCCGGACGAAGATCCAGAATACCGCAGCAAAGGCAAGGCCGGGCAGGGCAGCCAGCATATAGGCTGGCCACCCTGACAATCCGCGGTCTTCGATCAGGATTTCGGCGGCGAAAAGCGAGCCGAGGTAAAGCACCATCGCCAAGGAAATGCGCACCAGATAGCGCAGCTTTTCTGGCTTCTTGCGGGTCGAGGACAGCATCACGCATTCCCCTTTCTGCCTGTCAGCGGACAGGGCAGGCAGCTTTTGCCGCCACTGATCGATAGCCAAGCAAGCGCGGGCAGTGTGAAAACCATCGCTTCGGCAAATCCTGTCGGCACGATGTCAAATATCGATGCGACGGAAATTCCGATGATGGCGGCGGCCCAGATGAGCGCCAGTGCAATCTTGTTCATGTCAAGCTCCCTTGAATTGATGTAAAGGAAACTAGACTTTGATTCGCCATTTGTCAAGGAGGCTGGACATTATATACTTGACAAAGCAACTTTCCAGTGACCATGATTCGATCCGACAGGCCGATGCTATTTTTCGGGATACAGCGAGGATCGACGCGGCAGTTGACCTGCTGGAGCGATTTGATCCGGATCGTCACTGTTCCAGGGATTACGTTCTGACCATTGCTCAAGCCATTGCGGGATCGAGCCGTCAGGTTCGTCTCTATGATGAAAGAATCTGGTCAGAGGATGGCGAGTCAATTGTCCGAGTTCGATCTGCGCAAATACATCAAATCCCAGCCTAGAGCATTTACACAGCTTCTTTTCTAAACCTGGGAGTTTGGAGGCAGGTAGTGGCGCATCGGGAGAGGATTGTTTCCGGGCAGCAGGAAACACTCTTTGTTTCTTGGTATCGCCGCGCCACCCCCACATACCGTGGAATACGTGATTCCGCTGCACCTTGGTTTCATCAATCAATGCGCAAAAATTGAGGATAGGCTCCTTAAAGCGATCATGGGGGTATCTAGGGACGCTACCTTTTAGGAATGCTACCTTTTGGCTCATTGGTTTGTTATAGAGTTGGAGGGCTTCGACTTGTTCAGTCGTCAAACCCGATATGTGTGGCAGTAAGTCGTCTACACAGCTTTCAATTTGGCCCCACAGGATTGCGATACGCCCGATGGTTGCGTGTTCCTTGTCAGTCAGGGGAGAGACGAAGCCCGGGGCAAACTCAAGTGGATTAGACATGACAGACACCATTCAATGTGAAGAAGAAACGCTCCGGCGGATGCTGAACACCCCGCCGCAGCCACACGCGCCAGTTACCCCGTTGGGGAAGGCGAAGAAGAAGGCTCGCGACAATGGGAATGATTGACCGCGAGTTGGCTAGGCTGGGCCGCGAACTTCGCAATGCGCCGCAAGGGCGTTATGGCGAACTCTACGCGGCCCAGCAGGCTCTTTCTTGGGCGAAAGACCCTCAGGCATTCAAAGCGCCGTGCGCCCAAATCAAGGGCATTCCGGCAAACTCAGAAGATTATCCGGTGTATCATGGTCCGCCTCAGTGCGGAGATATAGATTACCATGCTGACTTACCGCATGATGCACTTCCACCGTGTGATTCCCTTGCCTGACGAAGAAATCCCACTTTCCATCGCGTGAGCCTTCAGCGGCCTTGCGCATTGGTAGTTTCCAGCGAGGGTTTTTCGCGCTCGTGGGATTAGGCCCACCGACGTGCGTTATTGCCTCATAAGGATTGAAACGGTCATTCTTGTTGATGCAGTCTATTTCGACACGAAATGCCATAGATATAGTCCTTCAGTGGTGCCGGAAGGATTGACCCAAGGCGCGAAAAGGCGCACATCTGAGTTGCATTCATGGGGTCGCTCCTAACAGCGATTTCAAGCTGGGTTGAGTCCGCACGACTCGGCCCAGTTGCATTTTAGGGAACAGGAACGGAACAGCAGAGTCCTACCCGTTGTTTTTTCGGGGAGAAACTCAGCAAGTCCATCGCTTGCGCCGTTCGCCAAGTCTGCGAGGCGTGAACTTGGGTTTAGGCGGCTGCGAGGCCGCTAGTCCGCCGATAGGTCAGGCGCTTGCCAGCAATGCCTTTTAAGGCGATGTCGGTGCGTTCGCTGTCTTCAATGCCGCGACCGGAGCGGTTGGAATAACGAAAGTCGAACTCGGCAAGGTAGCGTTGCAGATGCTTTTGCGCGCAGTGCTGATAAATACCGCGCATCCCGCGCTTGAAGATACCGAAGAAGCCTTCAACGGTGTTGGTGTGAATGCTGCGATCTTGAAGGTTCACATATTCGTCTTGGGTATGATTGACCGAGCGGTGGCTGGCGAACTCATAGCCGGGACGCTTATAGGCTTGAGCATCGTCGGTAAGAAGGCGGCTCTTGCGATCAACGCGGGTGTAGAGATAATCGCTGATAGTGTCGGCGTTGAATTGACCGTTGAAGACAACAGACGTTGAGCGGCCCGTAGTGCGGTCCACCAGCGAGACAATGCGGTTCATGCGGTGGATAGCCATACGGTTGCCCGCCTTGTCGGGGTTCTTGCCCCAGTAAGTTTCATCGGCTTCAACATCGGAGCCGGGTCCGCCCATCGGGCCGTTATCGCCGGGAACCATGGCTTCACGAATACGGTGTGCCATGAACCAAGCAGTTTTATAGGTCACGCCGAGCATACGGTGAAGCTGATGGGCGCTAATGCCTTTCTTGCTGGAACACATTAAGTGCGTTGCCAGCAGCCATTTATTGAGAGGAACCTTTGAACGCTCGAACAAGGTGCCGACAGTAACCGTGTATTGCTTGCGGCAGCCATTGCACTGCACGAGGCCAGCGCGGTGAGACTTGCCCTTGAGGCGCTTCTGATCGTCGCCGCTTGTGCAATGCGGGCAGACAGGACCGTCAGGCCAATGAATGCCCTCTAGGTGTTCGCGGGCTGCATCGGCGTTCTGGAAGCGGGGTTCGTATACGTTCGTTTTCATACACACACCCTAGCAATGGGGCGTGCTTTGTCAAGTATATAATGTCC
>DFBR01000005.1:0-6108 GCA_002367375.1 Erythrobacter sp. UBA3075
ATTTGTAGGCCAGCGCTTGTCCCGGCCATGTGATGTGGCGATTGACCTCGGCATTGATGTTGCCCGGTGAAAGCGCGGTGTTGGCAAGCATGAAGTCGACCGCCTCCTGCCGCGTCCAGCCCAGTGCATGAATACCAGTATCGACCACCAGACGGCTCGCGCGCCACATTTCGTAGGACAAGCGGCCCATTTCCTTGGCTGGCGTATCATACAGGCCCATTTCGATGCCGAGCCGCTCTGAATAAAGTCCCCAGCCTTCGATAAAGACCGTGAAGAAAGTGCCGTTGGCACGCAGCGGGTGGATATCAAGTTCCTGCTGGAGCGAGATCTGGTGATGGTGGCCGGGCACCGCCTCATGCACACCCAAAGCGGGCAGTTCCCAAAGGGGCCGCTGATCCAGCTCGGTCAGATTAAGACGGTAAATGCCCGCCTGCCCCGTCGCCATGGAGCCGCTCTCGTAATAGGCAGTGGTATTGCCCGGAGCGCTCGCCGCCGGGATCGGCTCGACCGTATAGGGGAGGCGCGGCAGCGTGCCGAACAGACGCGGCATCCAGCCGTCGATCTCTTTCGCCAATGCCTGCGCATATTGCAGATAGCTTTCCTCATCCTCCGGGAAATACTGCGGATCGGTGCGCAGGTTCTCGATGAAATCCTCGCGCGTGTCGAAGCCCGCTTGCGCCGCCACGGCTTCCATTTCCGCGCGAATGCGCGCGACTTCGGACTGGCCGAGATCGTGAACCTCCTGCGGCGTCATCTCGGTCGTGGTGAAGCTGCGCACGCGGTAGGCGTAATATTCCTGACCGCCGGGAGTGCCGCCAATTCCGGGCGCCTCATCGGTGCGGCAATTGGGCGCATAATCCTGCGTGTAGAAATTGGCGAAGTCTTCCAGCCCCGCGAACGCACCCTCGGTGATAGCGGAGCGTCCCTGCGCGACGATCTGCTCCCAGTCACCGTCGGAAATAGTCGCAGGGCGTGTTTCAAACGCGCTCCACCAGACCGAATCCTCCGGTGTTTCGGCGATCAGACCGGTGATGGAATTCTCATAACCCTGCATCGGCTCACACGGCTGCGTCAGCCCGAGTTCAATGGCCGTTTCGCTGCGCTCGACGATATTGGAAACATAGGCAGGAAACGCTTCCAAACGCCCGATAAAACTGGCGTAATCTTCTGCCGTGAATAGCGGCGAACCATAGGCCAGCCCGGCAATGGCCGATTGCGGGCCACCGCGATTGGTGAAGGCGATATAGCGGCTGTGATCGTGTTCGGCAGCTTCGAGTGAACCTTCGAAATCCCGTTGCATCAAAGCGTGGTCGATGCGCAGGCTTTCCGGAAGGCTGTCGCTATCAATCGCTTCCAGACGCGCAAGAAAGGCGCGGGTTTCCGCCAATCCGCTCTCGTACCCATCAAGCGAACTGTCACCCAATTGGCCATCCCCACGCCTGTCTCCAATCGAAGTTGCCAGAAAAGGCGAATTGTCGAGCGTCCACTCCCACACTTCTTCGCGCAGTTGGGTAAAGTCTGCCTCCGCATCCTGCGCGAAGGCAGGCTGCGGCAGCGCGACAGCGAACGCGAGGGCAGATGCTGCGACGAAAAATGAGCGGGTCATGTGGTGTGATCTCCGGAAGAATTGGTTGCGCGGGAGACTAGGCGAGTGGCGCGCGATGGCAAGCCTACCCACCCCTCAACGTCTGCACACCCCAGTCGCGTTCCATCAGATACAGCACCATTCGTGCCGCTTCCCCCCGGTCGGAGCCTTCCAAGCCGCCCTGCTGTTCAACCAGCAACTTTGCATCGGCATTGGCAGTGTCGATCAGCTTGGTCACTTGCTCAAGGCTGGCGATGTTGAAGCCTTCGTCCCCGCTTTGGCGTGTGCCGAGCAATTCGCCGCCGCCGCGCAGGCGCAGGTCTTCTTCCGCTAGTTCGAAGCCATCTTGCGATTCTTTCATCAGTTCGAGCCGCTTCTTGCCAGTTTCCGACAATTCGTTTCCGCGCAGCAGGAGGCAGGTCGATTTCTCGCTGCCTCGCCCTACCCGGCCGCGCAATTGGTGGAGCTGCGCAAGGCCGAAGCGTTCGGCCTGTTCGATCACCATTAGCGTGGCGTTGGGGACATCTACGCCGACCTCGATCACCGTGGTCGCCACGAGTATTTTCGCCTCGCCCGCAGCAAAGCGCGCCATTCCTGCGTCTTTCATTTCGGGCGCGAGCTGGCCGTGGACCAGCACCACATCATCACCAAACCGCTCTTTCAGCGCAACATAGCGCGCTTCGGCGGCGGCGAGGTCTTCATTCTCGCTCTCGGTGCCGCGCACCATGGGGCACACCCAATAGGCCTGCTGTCCGCTCGTCACATGGCGGCCCACGGCGGCGGCGATATCGTCCAGCCGGTCCAGCGGCAGAACGCGGGTGTCGATCGCCTGCCTGCCGGGCGGAAGCTCATCCAGACGGCTGACTTCCATCTCGCCGTGATTGGCCAGCACCAGCGTGCGCGGGATCGGCGTTGCGGTCATCGCCAGCGTGTGCGGCGTTACCTTGCCTTTTTGCGTGAGCAGCAGGCGTTGCGAGACGCCAAAACGGTGCTGTTCGTCGATCACCACCAGGCCGAGGTTTTTGTAGCTGACCGTCTGCTGAAAGATCGCATGTGTTCCCACGACAATGTCGATGCTGCCATCGAGCAGGCCCATGAGGATACTTTCGCGGGCCTTGCCCTTGTCGCGCCCTGTCAGCAGCGCAATTTCGACGCCTGTAGGCCCGGCGAGTTCACGCAGGCTTGCGAGATGTTGGCGCGCGAGCAGTTCTGTCGGCGCAAGCAGAGCCGCCTGTGCACCGGCCTCCACGGCCACCAGCATTGCTTCCAGCGCCACCACCGTCTTACCTGCGCCAACATCGCCTTGCAGCAGCCGCAGCATCGGGCTGGCCTGCGCCATATCGCCCGCGATCTCCTCAATGCTACGTGTCTGCGCTCCGGTCAGCGGGAACGGCAATTGCAGCTTGCCGCGCAGTGAGCCATCGCCCTGCAAGCTCTGCCCCTTGCGCGCCCGATTGCTTTGCCGGACCAGCAGCAGGGCGAGCGCATTGGCGAACAGTTCATCATAGGCGAGTCGGTCGCGCGCCTTCGCATTCTCGCCCTGATGTGCCAGCGCCACCGCATCGCGCCATGTCGGCCAGCCTTCGCGGCCCAGCGTAGTTGGCTCAATCCATTCGGACAGTTCGGGAGCGCGCTCCAAAGACTGCTCCACCAGAGAGGCGATGCGCGGCTGCGTCAGCCCTTCAGCAAGGCGGTAGATTGGCTCCACCATCTTGCCCATCGCATCGGCGCTTTTCTCCGCCACATGGTCAGGATGCACGATTTGCAGCATCTGGTCATATTGATCGAGCCGCCCTGCCACCCAGCGCGTTTCCCCCACCGGCAGCTGCTTCTTCGCGGTATAGCTTGCCCGCCCGAAATAGGTCAGCGTGCAGATGTTGCCCTTCGCATCTTGCGTCAGCACGCGGTACGGCCCGCGTCCAGGGTTGCGGGGGCTGCGATGTTCAACCGTGGTGAGTGCGACCACCACCTGCTCACCCACATGCGCATCATCCAGATCCTGCACCGCGCGCCGCGTCACGAAGCGTTCAGGCAGGTGATAAAGCACGTCCCGCACCCGCTCGAGCCGCAGCTTGGCGAGCGGCTTCTTCAGCTTCGGACCGATGCCTTCAAGGCTGTCGATTTCGGCGAACAAGGGGTTGAGGATTTCAGGCCGCATAACACAGCCTCTAGCCCATCGCGCAAAGCATCGGTAGGAGGCAACGCCATGACTTCCACCGATCTTACACAACGCATAGCTCGCGCCAAATTTCGTGCATGGCATCGCGGCACGCGCGAGGCCGATTACATGTTCGGCTGCTATTTCGACACCTACCACGCCAGCTGGGATGAAGCGGGCCTCGCATGGTTCGAAGCCTTGCTGGAAGAGGACGATGTTGACGTCATGGCGTGGGGCATGGGCCGCGGCGAGCCGCCGGAGCATCTTGCAGGTGACCAAATGGAGGTCTTGCGCAGGCTCGACTATGTGAACATTTGATTTTCTCCCCTCTCATCTTCAGAGGAGGGGAGCGAGACTTGGCGAGCCGAAGGTGAGCCTAGTCGCAGCGGGGTGGTGCCTGATGGCGCTCGCTCTGCTCGCCGCCACCCCCAACCCCCTCCTCTAAAGAGGATGGGGCTATTGCTGCTGCCTGAAGTCTGAAATCTATGCCCGATCTTTCCCGCATTCTGAAAGCTGAGCAGCCGCTCACCCTCGCCCGCGTGGCGCGTGGAGCGCAGCCGCTGGTCCTCGCCGACCTCGCCCGCGCTGCAAGGAGCCGCGCGGTTTTCATCGCGCCCGATGATACGGCAATGCGCGCAGTGGTGGATGCGGCGCATTTCTTCGCCCCCGAATTGCAAGTGATCGAATTTCCGGCGTGGGATTGCCTGCCGTTTGACCGGGCCAGCCCGGCCATGTCGGTCAGCGCGCAAAGGCTGGCGGCACTGCACCGGTTGCAAGCAGGCAAAGCGGGCGATCAACTGGTGGTCACCACAGTCAACGCGCTGCTGCAACGCGTGCTTACGCCATTCCGCATTCGCGAAGCGGTGCGCGAATTCAAAGTGGGCACAGAAATCGGCCACGAAAGCCTTGCGGCGCTGTTACAGAGGCAAGGCTACACCCGCGTTGATACCGTGGTCGACACAGGCGAATTCGCGATGCGTGGGAGCATTGTCGATATTCATCCCAGCGGCCTGGAAGGCGGATTACGGCTCGATTTCTTCGGCGATGAGCTGGAAAGCCTGCGTCTGTTCGATCCCAGCACCCAGCGAACCACCGCAACGATTGACGAGCATTTGCTGCTGCCCGCCAGCGAGGCGCTGCTCGACGAAGACAGCATCAAGCGGTTCCGTGGGCGCTACCGCGAAGCATTTGGCGCGACCGCCACGCAAGATCCGTTGTATGAAGCGGTGAGCGACGGTCGGCGACTGGCGGGCATGGAACATTGGCTACCACTGTTCGAAGACCGGATGGCGACTTTGTTCGACCATCTCGGAAAAGATGCGACACTCGTGATCGATTCTGCTGCCATGTCGGCGGCGGAAGAACGGCTGACCGACATTGCCGATTATCACCGTCAGCGCAGCGAGATCGCCGGACAGTCCAAGGGCAGCTATCGCCCGATTGATCCAGAGCAGCTTTATCTGACAAAGGATGAACTGGACCGCGCGCTGACCGCATGGCCGATCCACAAGACCTCCATCTTCGACGAGCCCGAGAGCGACACGGTACTCGATTTCGGCTTCCGCTCGGCGCGCGATTTCACGCCCGAACGCTCGCAAGGCAGCAATGCCTATGAAGCCGCAGCGAAGCATTTCAAGGCGCTTGCCAAGGCCGGCAAGCGTCCGCTGCTGGCGGCATATACCCAAGGATCGCTCAGCCGCATCACCTCGATCATTGAGGAAGCGGGCACGCCGGTAAAGATCGCGGAAAGCTGGCAGGAAGCGCTCGGCTCCTCGGCAAAGGGCAAAGCCACTGCCATGGTCCTGCCGCTCGACACCGGTTTTGCCAATGATGAGCTGGAGTTGATTACCGAGCAGGATCTGCTGGGTGACAGGCTGGTCCGCCGCAAGAAGCGCAAGAAGGATGCCGACGCTTTCCTCGCCGAATTGCAGGCCTTGTCGCGCGGTGACCTGGTCGTGCATCTCGATCACGGTATCGGCAAATATATCGGGCTGGAGCCCATCGCGGCGGGCAAAAGCCTGCACGATTGTGTGCGACTGGAATATGCTGGCGGCGACAAGCTGTTCATCCCGGTCGAAAATATCGACGTGCTCAGCCGCTATGGCAGCAGCGAGGAAAGTGTCCCGCTGGACAGGCTGGGCGGCGAAGCTTGGCAGAAACGCCGCGCCCGTCTGAAGGAACGTATTCGCGCGATTGCGGGCGAGCTGATGGAAATTGCTGCCCAGCGCGCGCTCAGGAAAGCACCCGTGCTGGCGCCCGAAGAAGCCAGCTACAACCAGTTCCTCGACCGCTTCCAATATGAAGAGACCGAAGATCAGGAAGCCGCCATCGCCGATGTTCTGCGCGATCTCGAAAGCGGCCGCCC
>DFBR01000005.1:6203-6445 GCA_002367375.1 Erythrobacter sp. UBA3075
CGCCAACACTTCCAGAATTTCTGTGATCGTTTTGCCGGTTTTCCGCTCAAGATCGGGCGGCTGTCACGCCTTGTTCCGTCAAAGGAAATGCAGGAAACGCGCGGCGGGCTGACAGATGGCACGGTCGACATCGTGATCGGCACGCACGCGATCCTGTCCAAGAACACGCAGTTCAAGAACCTTGGCCTTGTGATCGTGGATGAGGAACAGCGCTTTGGCGTCACCCACAAGGAAAAGCTGAA
>DFBR01000005.1:6541-7503 GCA_002367375.1 Erythrobacter sp. UBA3075
CCAATCGACCGTCTCGCCGTGCGGACCTACGTGATGGAGTGGGACGATATGGTGGTGCGCGAGGCGCTGCTGCGCGAACATCATCGCGGCGGGCAGAGCTTTATCGTCGTGCCGCGTATTTCCGACATGGGACCGCTTGAAGAATGGATGCGCGAAACCGTGCCCGAAGTGAAATTCGTGAGCGCACACGGCCAGATGGGCGCAGGCGACATCGAAGAGCGAGTGAGCGCGTTTTACGAAGGCAAATACGAAGTCCTGCTTTCCACCACGATCATCGAAAGCGGTCTGGACCTGCCAACGGCCAACACCATAATCATCCACCGCGCAGACCGTTTCGGCCTTGCCCAGCTTTACCAATTGCGCGGCCGGGTGGGGCGCGCGAAAATCCGTGCCTATGCCTATCTCACCACGCCCGCCGACACACAGCTTTCCGAAGTTGCGGAGAAGCGCCTGAAGGTGCTGGGCGATCTCGACAGTCTTGGCGCGGGCTTCCAGCTTGCCAGCCACGATCTCGACATTCGCGGCGCGGGCAATCTGCTGGGTGACGAACAGAGCGGCCATATCCGCGAAGTCGGGTTTGAACTGTATCAATCGATGCTGGAAGACGCGATCCTTGCTGCCAAGGCAGGCGATGCTGGGCTGAAGGCGGACAGCACCGGCCTCAGCCCACAGATCACCGTCGATGCACCGATCATGATACCGGAGGAATATGTCCCCGACCTCGCGGTACGCATGGCGCTCTACCGCCGCCTCAACCAGACCGAGGGTCAGGCGGAGATAGAAAGCCTTGCCGCCGAAATGATCGACCGTTTCGGCGAATTGCCGCAGCCGACCAAGAACCTCATCCGCCTGATCGAGATCAAGGGACAGGCCATCGCCGCCAATATCGCCAAGATTGATGTTGGCGCGCGCGGGACCCTGGTGACATTCCACGAGGACAATTTCCCCGATCCTGCGGGCCT
>DFBR01000233.1:0-2377 GCA_002367375.1 Erythrobacter sp. UBA3075
CCGGGGCCATAGCCTTCGTAGCGGACTTCTTCGTAATTCTCGTCATCACCCGCTGTCGCCTTGTCGATGGCGCGCTGGATATTGTCCTTGGGCATGGACTGGCCCTTGGCGGTGTTAACCGCGAGCCGCAGGCGCGGGTTCATATCGGGATCGGGCGTACCCATCTTCGCTGCCACAGTGATTTCGCGGCTGAGCTTGGAAAACAGATTGGACCGTTTTTTGTCCTGCGCACCCTTGCGGTGCATGATGTTCTTGAATTTGGAATGGCCTGCCATGGGTCTTCTTCAAATGATGCGGAAATGAAAGCGTGGCCTAGCCCAGCCCCGTCTATCCTTCAACATGTGGTGTGGAGGCAGTTGCGCGTCAGATCTTCACTGCCGTGCCGCTGGCCGACACCATCAGCATGGAGCCGGTCTTCCCGATCACTTCGTAATCGAGATCAACGCCGACGACTGCATTGCCGCCACGCGAAGCGCTTTCAGACTGCAGTTCCTCAATTGCCTGATTGCGTGCATCGGCCAGAATGCGCTCATAACTGCCTGAGCGGCCACCTACGATGTCACGGATATTGGCAAACATGTCACGGAACACATTCGCGCCAACGATGACTTCACCAGTCACGATTCCGAGATATTCCTGAATCGGATGCCCTTCCATCGTGGGCGTGGTCGTCACAGGAATTCCGCGTGCGTCTTTCCATTCCTTGGCCATGTTTGTGTCTCCTGCTAAGTTTGGATAACTGTATTGTTATAGCGATACAGTTATCCGATCAAGCTGGCGTCACCCCATGCCGAGCGCGGCTTTGTAGGTGTCGAGAATCATTTCCTGTTCGCTGCGATCATTCGGCTCCATTTTGCGCAGCCGCACGATCTGGCGCATGATCTTCGTGTCATAGCCCACTGCCTTCGCTTCGGAATAGACATCGCGAATATCGTCGGCGATTCCCTTTTTCTCTTCTTCGAGGCGTTCGATGCGTTCGATCAGCAGGCGCAGGCGGTCGTCGGTGGCTTCGGCCATGAAATTGGCTCCATTTGTGTGAGAATCGGTTGGCGGGTGGTTAGCGGCGCTTTGCTGCGCGGTGAAGCCACTGCATGGCTTCTCCACGCGATTTTGGCCGATGGCAGCGGCATTGCTGCGCGACGATGATGTGTTCAACGCCGTGGTTATAGGGCTTGGCGAATTTGGCGTGATCCACAATCTGGTGATCTAGGAGCGCCCGCGTTTCCTGCTCGATGCATACAATTACGGCACGGACCGCGACAACAATCCGCTGACGTTGAACGCTTCTGGCTTAACGCCGGCCTGTCTTAGCGTAGGTCGGGCTTGTTGCGGTGCAGGCTGTCGGCCATCCGGTCGATCTGCTCCTGCGTCGCTTCGGTCTGGCGCGTTGCCTTCCATTCTTCCATCGGCATCCCATGGATCAGCTCACGCGCAGCAGCCTTGTCGCCATCATAGCCAGCATCGCGTATCCAGTCCGCGAGACAATTCCGGCAAAAACCGGACAGGCCCATCAGGTCGATATTCTGGGCGTCGTGGCGGTGACGCAAGTGGCGCACAAGGTGGCGAAAAGCGGCGGCCGCGACTTCGTCGGGCAGTTCGTCGAGCGGGTCTGGTTCGTTATGCATACGATTGTATCCTTGTCTTGTGGCAGCAGATTGCCATAGGCCCTGCGCATGGCAAAACAGCAAAATCCCAAGCTCGACCCGCGTGACCGCAAGGTCAAGATTCTCGCCACGACCGGGCCGGCCACTGCAGATCCCGATGTGCTTCGCCGCCTGTTTCTGGCGGGGGCCGATGCCTTCCGCGTCAATATGAGCCATGGCGAGCACGAGGTCCATGCCAAGACCATCGCCAATATTCGCGCGCTGGAAGATGAATATGGCCGCCCGATTGCAGTGCTGGCCGATTTGCAAGGTCCAAAGCTGCGCGTCGGCAAGTTCGCCGATGGCCGCGCGACCATCCCACACGGGGCGAATTTCACCTTCGACCGGTCAAGCGAGCCGGGTAACGATTCCCGCGTTGAATTGCCGCATCCCGAAATCTTCGAAGTGATCCATGAAGGCCAGCGCCTTCTGGTAAATGACGGCAAGATGCGCTTTCGCGTCAAATCGGTCACCAGCGATGCCATCACCTGCAAGACCGAAGTTGGCGGAGTGATCTCGGATCGCAAGGGCGTGAATGTGCCCGATGCGGAAATTCCCATCCCCGCACTCACAGAAAAGGATCGCCGCGACCTGGCTTTCGCTCTCGAGCAGGATGCGGACTGGATCGGCCTGTCTTTCGTGCAGCGTCCGGAAGATCTTATCGAGGCGCGCAGCCTGATGGGCGGCAAAGGTGCTTTATGCGCCAAAATCGAGAAGCCCTCCGCCATTCGTCG
>DFBR01000233.1:2468-3074 GCA_002367375.1 Erythrobacter sp. UBA3075
AGCCCAGCCCCGACGCGCGCCGAAGTCTCCGATGTCGCCAACGCCGTGTATGATGGCGCCGATGCCGTGATGCTGAGCGCGGAAACAGCGGCGGGCGATTGGCCCGAAGAAGCGGTGATGATGATGGATTCCATCGCTCGGCAGGTGGAAAAGGACGAAGGCTACAAGCAGCGCGTGCGTATGCTGGAAACGCCGCCCGACGCCACCACCGCCGATGCCATGGCCCATGCCTGCATGATCATCGCCGATACAGTGAATCTCAACGCAATAGCGGTGTTCACCAACTCGGGCAGCTCGGCCCGCCGCGTATCGCGCGAAAGGCCTGCGGTGCCGGTCATGGTACTCACTCCCAGCATGGGCGTGGCCCGCCGTGTGGCACTGCTGTGGGGCGCACATCCTATTGCGACCCGCGATATCGGCAGCTTCGAAGAGATGATCGCCAAAGGCAAGCGCATGGCATTGCGTCACGGCTTTGGCGGTACGGGCAGCCAGCTGGCTGTGATGGCCGGCGTGCCCTTCGGCCAGTCCGGCGCCACGAACCTCGTCCACGTGGTCAGCGTGCAAGGTGACGAGCTGGAGGGTTACGAATAAACCAACCGCACGTGC
>DFBR01000093.1:0-907 GCA_002367375.1 Erythrobacter sp. UBA3075
GTGTAGCCGCTCTCGATCATGTCCTCGATCAGCTTTTCACTGCGGGCGATTTTCACATAGGGATCATCGGCAGGCAGGGTGCTGGTGAGCGACTTCATCAGATGCGGCATCAGGTCGATGCCGATAAGGTCGATCAGGCCAAAAATGCCGGTTTTTGGAACGCCCATTGGACGTCCGCCAATCTCGTCGGCCTCTTCAACAGTAATGCCAAAATCGAAGGCCGAATTGACCGATTGCTGAATCCAGAACGTGCCGACGCGGTTGGCGATAAAGCCGGGTGAATCCTCGGCATCGACAACACTCTTGCCCAGCTTGCGATCAACGAACTCGCTGACCTTCGCCACGGTGCCAGCATTGCTGTGCGGACCGGCCACAATCTCGATCAGCTTCATATAGCGTGGCGGATTGAAGAAGTGGGTGATCAGAAAGTCATTCTTGAACGCGTCAGAGCGGCCATCGGTAAGTTGTGCGAGCGGGATGGTCGAGGTGTTCGATGACACCGCAGTGCCCGCCGTGCGGACAGCTTCCAGCTTGGAATAGAGGTCCTGCTTGATATCGAGCCGCTCTATGATCGCTTCGACGATCCAGTCGCAATCCGCGACCTTGTCGAGATGATCTTCGATATTGCCGGTTTCAACCAGCTTGGCCGCGCGCTTGCTCATGAAAGGAGCAGGCTGCGTCTTGAGCATCTTCTTCACCGCGCCCTCGGCAACGGCGTTCCGATTGTCGCCATCCTTCGGCACGATGTCGAGCAGCAGCACGGGCACACCGGCATTGGCGACCTGTGCAGCAATGCCAGCACCCATCGTGCCAGCGCCGATCACGCAGACTTTGCTGATGGATTTAGATGAGTTGTCCTTTGGCATTATGCGGACTCCAGAATGGTCGCGATGCCCTGACCGCCACC
>DFBR01000093.1:1039-3724 GCA_002367375.1 Erythrobacter sp. UBA3075
GCTTTCTTACTGGCTTCAACCGGGCCGATCCCCATGATTTCGGGCGCGCAGCCGGATATGGCCATGCTCTTGATCTTCGCGAGGACTGTCAGACCGTTTTTCGCGGCGTAGTCAGCGCTGCACACCAGCACGGCGGAAGCGCCATCGGTTAGCGGGGAGGACGTGCCAGCGGTGACCGTCCCGTTTTCGTCGAATGCGAGCTTCAGACCAGCGAGATCTTCTGTCGTGGTGCCGGGGCGGGGCGTACCATCTGTATCGACCACTGTGCCATCGGGCAGGGTGTAGGGGATGATCTCATCCTTGAACGCGCCCTTTTCCATCGCCGCGCCAGCCTTGTTCTGGCTCTTCACAGCAAAGGCTTCCTGCTCTTCGCGCGAAAGCGAATATTTCTTGGCCACGTTTTCAGCTGTGTCACCCATCCCGAGATATGCCGCGCTCTTCTTCATCAGTGCGGGGTTTGGCATCGGGTTGAAGCCGGTCATGGGGACGCGGCTCATGCCTTCGATCCCGGCGGCGATGAAAACTTCGCCAGCGCCCATGGCGATCTGGCCGGCGGCATAGTGGATGCTGCTCATCGACGAACCGCAGAAACGGTTCATGGTGATGCCACCAACGCTCAGCGGCAGGTCTGCCAGCAGGCCGACAAGACGCGCAATGTTGAAGCCCTGCTCACCTTCGGGAAAAGCGCAGCCCATGACGATGTCTTCGATATCTTCCGCCTTCACGCCGGTGCGATCAAGCAGGCCGCGAATCGTGTTCGCTGCCAGATCATCGGGGCGAACTTTCGCCAGCGCGCCGCGATAGGCAGGGTGGAAGGGGGAGCGGACGTAACCCGCGATAACGACGTCTGTCATGATGCCTGTCTCTCCAGTTTTGGATCTTTTTCGACGCGATTGACCTTTTGCGCCGAATGATTACGATAAAGTCTGCTGCTTGACGTATACGTTAAGCCAAATGGAATCAAGCTGGACTTTCGCCCAATCCCATCGGGTTTATGCGAAAGTACAGCGGTCGCGAAAGGAAACAAATGTCTTCGGCCCAGGCCACGTCGCATCCGCTTGATACGAGCCGCATTCTCGATGCCGAGGGAAATCTGCGCCCGCGCCTGCTGACCGAAGCGCTCGATCATGCAGTCGCAACCTATCCGGACAGAGTGTGCGTAGATTTTCTCGGGCGCGAGTGGACCTATGCTGAAATCGGAGAGCTTGTGGACCGGGTCGCCACTGGCTTGCAGGCTGAAGGGCTGGGCAAGGGCGATCGAATCGGCCTTTGCCTTCCGAACACGCCTTATTCGGTAATCATGTACTTCGCCGCACTGCGGGCTGGCGGCACGGTGGTGAACCTCAATCCTCTCTATTCGGAGAGCGAAGTTGAATTCCTCGTGACCAATTCGGGCGCGAAGATGATTGCGGTACCTGATCTGGAAATCATTCATGGCAAGGTGGCGAAGGCTTGGGGCAAAGCGGATGAAGAGGGGCAGGTCAGCCTTGAAAGGATCGTGCTGTGCCCGATGGCTGATGTGCTGCCGTTCCTGCAGTCCGTAGGCCTGCGCACGCTGAAACGATCCTCGCTCGCCAAGACGCGCAGCGAAGTTGCCTATCTCAACTACCGTGATCTGGCCGCGCATCCCGCGTCTCCTGCCAAGGTTGAGCAATCGCCAGACGACGTTGCCGTGCTGCAATATACAGGGGGAACGACCGGACGGCCAAAGGGTGCCATGCTCACCCATGCAAATCTTGCGGCGAACAGCGCGCAGATGATGCTGCATGTGGGTGAGATGCGCGACATGCAGGAACGCACGCTGGGTGTCTTGCCACTCTTCCACGTCTTTGCACTGACCTGTGTGCTCAATTTCGGCATTGATACCGCTGCCGAACTGGTGCTGCTGCCGCGCTTTGAAATGGATGAGGTGCTCAAGACCATCAAGCGCAAGCCGCCAACGCAAGTCTTTGGTGTGCCGACCATTTACAACGCTCTGGGTAGTCTGCCCGATGACAAGGTTCCGGACCTTTCCGCCGTGCGCACGAGTGTTTCAGGCGGAGCCCCGCTGCCGCTTGACGTGCGGATGCAGTATGAAAAGCGCACCGGCTCACCCGTTGCCGAAGGTTACGGCCTTACCGAGGCATCGCCGATCATCACCAGCAATCCATTGCTCGGTCGACAGCCGGTGAAGGAAAATTCGGCCGGGCCGGCGTTCCCGCATACGATCATCGAAATTCGCGACCCGGAAACCGGCGAGTTGCATGAAGATTCTAGCCAGAAAGGTGAGATTTGCGCGCGCGGGCCGCAGATCATGAAAGGCTATTGGAATCGCCCCGGAGCGACTGAGGATACTTTCGTCGATGGTGCGCTGCGCACGGGCGATATCGGCTATCTCGACAAGGACGGATATCTCTTCATCGTCGACCGTATCAAAGACCTGATCCTGTGCAGCGGCTATAACGTCTATCCCCGTGTTATCGAAGATGCAGCTTACGAACATCCGGCGGTCAAGGAAGCTGTCGCTATCGGTATTCCCGACGATTACCGGGGTGAAGCACCCAAGCTATTTATCGCGCTGCACGAAGGCGAGGAGCTGGACGCAGGCACGCTCGATGAATTCCTGAAGATGCGGTTGAATCCGATCGAAATGCCCGACGCCTATGAGTTCCGTGATGAGCTTCCCAAAACCTTGGTCGGCAAGCT